>JAVSLW010000007.1 GCA_039666455.1 Methanobacterium sp.
CTTTCGAAGGAGCATCCACAAAAAAACATTCATGACACAGCGCAATGTTATAAAATATTTTACCGCTGTCTGGCTTGTATTCTTTCATTCCACGGAGCATGTTTATTAAAACAGATTTTCCTGACCCGCTCCTTCCAAGAATTCCTAAAACACTTCCTTCTTCCACATTCCTGTTCAAATTTTTTAAGATATCCACGCCATTGAAGGTTTTTGTCACGTTTTTTATTTCTATAAAAGGCATGTAATCACCAGTTTTCTTTTTAAGATGTTTAATCTGCCCCACATAGCGGAGTTTCACATTCAGGGCATTTAGTATTCCTGCATGGTACTGCTCGTATTTTTGGAGATTCATATCCACAGTTTGGACATTTACAAACGCTTGGTGGACCTGCTCCAATACCTCTACCCCCATAAGATCTTCTCTCTGTTAATGGAGGCTCTGTTCTTGTCTTCAGTTTCTGCTTTTCTATAATAATAGTTATGTCTTTAGATTGACAGTCTGGGCATTTATCGTATTCTTTTTCAGGACTACGCCATTCAAACCCACATGTATTGCATTTATACCTGTTTTTGTCAGTTATATAATTCCCCCCTACAATTACTATTGTATTTCCATCAACCAAGGCTTTAGATATCTTTTTTCTAGCAGAAGTTAAGATTCGGTGAAACGTGGGCTGTGAAATTCCCATTATCTCCGCGGATCTTTTCTGCTGAATATCATGATAATCTCTGAGTCTTATTGCTTCGAATTCGTCTACTGTAATTTCAATAGGTTTGAAAGAGCCTATATTATCTCTTTCTGGTTTAAAACAGCGTATCTGTGGTTCTTCTAATATTCTTCTAAATCTTCTGGGCCTAGGCATGACTGAATATATATTCAAAACTAAAATATAAGTATTTTTATTTATTCCATCCTTCTTCTTCCAAAGCCTCTTCTTCCAGCTCCTGGAAATCCATAAGATAAAGAAGTTATTTCTTCAAGTTTACCTTCCCTGAAACGTTTCAAATTATTTTCCACACTCCCTGAAGTAACTTTATATATTTTGATCCCTGTATTTTTTAAAATACGAAGGCAATTGGATCTAATTCTCCTGAAATTAGAATTTTAGCTTCATTATCCACAATAAATTGCGCTGCCATGTTTCCTGCTCCTTTTTCATTTTTTGAAGGATTTTCAATTGGATATATGTCTTTAATTTCACCATTTTCCATATCTGCAATTAAAAAATTAGGATTTCTTCCAAATAGATGACCTATATCAGAATTTAAATTACTCCCTGTTGATGCAACTGCTACTTTCATACATATTCCTCACTTAATGATTTTACTATCCGAAAAACCTCAATTCCAAGCTGAATTCAAAGTTTATGGGATTTGGGCTGTGAAATATCCATTATTTCTGCTGCTTTTTGCTGTTCGATGTTTTAGTAATTTCTAAGTCTTATTACTTTGAATTCACCTAGTGTAAGCCCTATAGGATTAATCTGTTTTTTATCTCTTTCTAAATCAAGATCTAAAACACCTGATTTGAAGTTCTCGAAATATTTTTCTATAAACTTCTGGGTCTTGGCCTCTGTTTTGAATATATATTCAAAACTAAAAAAGAAATGTTTTCATCATCAAATGTAAAAATTTAAATTAATTATATCGCAGAAAAAAATCTTCTAAAGGATTGTAAATCCAAATTTTAATTAATTTAAATTTTTCTATCAAAATAATAAAATCTATTTGAAGCATATCTCATTTAGAAAACTGAAATAATCAAGTTCATGTAAAACCATACTAAAAAACAAAATCAATTTATTCACTTAGTATTAACATTTACATTATCCCAAATCATTTATTTTTCAGATTAATCACTGTTACCTCATTTTTTGAACCAGATCTCATGGGAGGGCCCCATGTTCCAGTTCCCGGAGAAACATAGAGACTTGTTCCATTATATTCATAGAGTCCATTGAAATATGGAAATACCAGTCTTCCCAGAAAATTAAAGGGGAAAAATTGTCCTTTGTGGGTATGTCCAGAAATCTGCAGATCAATCCCTGCTTTATTTGCAGCTTCCAGTCCATCAGGTAGATGGTACATCAAAATAGAGGGTTTTAATTTATCTATTTCTAACCTGGAAAGCACATTTTTAAGATGATTTCTATCAAAGGAATAATCAACGCCAATTATTTGAATATCCTGAACCTCTACCACTTCATCCCGTAATACTTTAATTTTTGTGGTTTTAAGAACATTTAAAACATTTTCCATTCCTTCATAGACCTCATGATTACCTGTTACTAAAAATACTGGAGCTTCAAGATCATCTATGGCATTTAACACATGCGGATGTATGGGGGCACTTCCATCTATTGTATCTCCTGTAATCAGTACAATATCTGGATTCAACACATTTGTTTTTTCAACTATTTTCTTTATAAACCCTGAATTCCTTACAGAGCCCACATGAATGTCGCTGAGCTGAACTATTTTCATATCTCTCTTTAAAGTTGGAATTTTAATTTCAACATCCTTAACTTCCAGATTAATGCTGTTTAATATTGAATATGCACTTATAGCTGAAGCAAGTAGTATTATTCCGATTCCTGCAATAAAGGGAGGGATATAAAAAATTAAATTCAGTATTTCATAGCATATCACGAGAAAAACAATGAAAATAGAAATTCCCATCCATGCAGAGGAAATTGTATAAAAAGCCCTGGTTAATGCATGTGAAACTGTCCTTTCGAGAACATTAGCGGCTGGAAAAGATATTGCAAATAAAAAAACAAGTGAATATATTGTGGTGCTGGATAAATCTAATAAACCACCTATTGTAGAAAAAATAAAGTAGTTAAGAGCAAGGAATACAGTAAAAATTAAAGGAATGAACATGGCTGGTTGAATTATTCTTTTCATATCAATCTAAATTCCTCATACTTAGATAATTGATGATTCAGGTAACAGTTTAACCAGTGTATAATCATACATGAAAGACTTTTTAATTTCAGAAACATCCTTTAAAAGGTAATTATCCACTTTAACGTTTCCAATTTCATCTTTAAATCGAGCATAGTTAAGTTTAACTCTCACACCATCAAGCTGGCTTGTTACAGGTAAAGGAGAATAAACCTCCTTTATTGCAGGTATCTGATTTTCAATTTCGGTTTTTACAAGTATTGATGGCACTATGGGCGGATCTTCAGAAATTTCTTTTCTCCTGTCATCTAAAATGCCTTCAGTAACTTCTACAAGATTTTTAAGAGCTCTGATGTTCTCTCCGCGCTTTAACCTTCTTGGAATTCTACCTAAACCACCGACATATGCTGTTGCCCCAGGAATATCATCCACATTAATATCTGGAGCACCTGTTACAACCACCGGTATCTCAATATCTTCGAATAGATGAGTTTTATTTAATATACACTCCCTAAAGCTTCCAAGTGCAAAAACTGCCAGATCATGTTCTTCAATAAGGTTTTTTTCATCTTCTGAGATTCTGGATATACCTTTTCCTGCTCCACGGGATAGTCCTATCATGTTATCCTTTGCACCGTATCTTCTAAGGTATTCTGAAATATCACAGGCAGAATGAGGAAGATGCTGTCTTGCAAGTGTTGGGGAAACTATTGCAATCTCTGTACCTGCCATTGGAGCAACTTTTACTGTTCCAAGGAGCTCTCTTGCTTTTTCATCTACTTTATCCACATCATCTATGGGTACAGCAAGTGTTATGACCAGATCCATTTGACTTAAGTTTTCTTGAAGCACAAATCCGCCCAGATCTTCTATTAATTCAGTTATCTCTTCGTGTTTGTGAACGCCGCCAGTATAAGTTAATGTTTCATACATAATTCTTTCTCCAGGATACCATAACGCATTTCAGCCCTTTTTATAGGGCTTAAGGGCACATTTTTGTGGGAAGGTATTTCAACCTTTTTTATATTATCTTTCTCATTTATTTTATCTTTCATATAATCTGGATACACAACAAAATCATAACCTTCATTTACTATCTTAAAGCCCATATCTTCCACGATCTCTTTTAAAAAATTTGAATAAACTTTTACTTTTATCTTTCGATTTTCTCTATTCTTTAGATTTTTTGTATTCTTTAATGTATAATCTAAAGGAACTGTTCCAAATTTAGCTGCAAGCATTTCTATGCTTTCTTTAATCTGTGAGAATGTGTTTAATTTAATTTTTATGGATTTTGTAGAAGGCTCTGTTTCCGATAAAACAATTGCTATGTCTGCTTTTAGCGAATCTGGATTTTTACTTACCATATAATCCGAAATTCCTGCAATTTTTACAATTTCTTCACACATAGGAGTTGTAACTATTTTCAAAGAGGAATGCATATTAATCACCATCTCACATATTGAAATTTGAGTTTAGTGAACTACTTTTCCCTTACAGAAGGGACCTGCAGAACTACGCCCCAAAAACCAAAAACCAAAAGTTTTTCTTAAACTCTTTAAATATATTTAATCTAAAAGATATGTGTTTATTAATTATTTATACAAACATTTATATAATGAATTCACAATAAACTTAAGTAAGGCCAATTTAATTTTGGTCGAAGGAAGTGAATTAATTGTTCCGAACAGATCAAGGTCCAAAAACAGCTCCCATTGAAGAAGGGGAAGAATACGATGTTAAAATTGAAGATGTGGGTAAAGAAGGAGACGGTATTACCCGTATAGAAGGTTTTGTGGTATTTGTACCAGATACAAAAGCCGGAGATGAGGTTAGAGTCAGAATTGTTTCTGTTAGAAAGCGTTTTGGTTTTGCTGAAAAAGTTTAATAAACTTTCTAATTAATTTTTATTTAAATAAATTAACTATTTTTGGTGCATTTTAATGCAGGTTACGTTAAGTTTTGAAAAATCATTTTCCAGAGATGTTTCCATAATGGTTGATGTTTTAAGGGCCAGTACTACTATCACTGTTGCTTTAAATACTTTTAATCATGTAATTACCGTAAAAGACAGAGAAAAAGCAGTTGAACTTGCAAAAAAATATGATGCAGTTCTTGCTGGTGAGAGAAACGGTGCTGCAATTGAAGGTTTTGATACTGGAAATTCACCTGTTGAAATAAAAAATTTCAGTGGAGATTACCTCGTGATCACTACAAGCAATGGCACGCGTATCCTGGAAGATATGAAATCAAGAGTGTTGATCGGATCATTTATAAATGCAAAAGCAGTGGCAGAAGCAGCTTCTGAAATTGCAGATAACCACATTGAGATTGTAATGGCCGGAGTCAGGGGAGAGTTTGCAATCGAAGATTTTTTAGGTGCCGGTGCAATTATATCAAATCTTACAGATTATAAGCTTGATGAAATGGCTCTTTCATCTTATATGGCTTCAAGAGATGAAAAAATGGTTAATAAAGCTGTTTTAAACTCTAATTCTGCTTCAGGGCTTAAAAAACTTGGATATAATAAAGACATAAGTTTTTGTATTAAGAAAGATAAATATGATATAGTCCCTGTTTACAATAATGGGATCATAAGAAAATTAAACTAATGTGAGGTCACATGGTACCAGAATCACTCGAAATAATTGGAACAGCACATGTTTCAGAAAAAAGTGTTGAAAAAGTAAGAAACACTATTTTAGAGAAAACCCCTGATGTTGTTGCGGTGGAACTGTGCATAAACCGTTATAACAACCTCATGAATGAGAGAAACGGCGTTGACACAAAAAAGGAATTTCAAATTAAAGAACTGATAAAAGGCGATAATTTAACCTTATTTTTAATAAGTGGATTTCTTTCATATATGCAGCGAAAAATTGGAAATGAAGTAGGAGTTAAACCCGGGTCAGAGATGCTTGCTGCTATTGATGCTGCAAATGAAGTAGGAGCAAGAGTTGCTTTAATAGATAGAGATATTTCTATCACCTTAAAGAGGGCAATTAAAAAAATGAGCTTTTTTGAAAAAATGAAGTTCATATATGGAATTATTGCTTCTTTTTTCACTAAAGATAAGAATATTGGAGATATTGACAGCATAACTGAAGGAGATGCATTAAAGGAAGTTATGAACTACTTCCAGGAGATGTCGCCAAAAGCATACCATGTACTGGTAAGAGAAAGAGACGCTTACATGGCAAAAATGCTTTTAAATATTGATGAAGAAAATGTAGTGGCAGTTGTGGGTGCAGGGCATGAAAACGGGATTAAAAAGTACATGAACAATCCCGAGGAACTTCCATCATTTGAAGAGTTATTGAGCGTTCAAAAATCTAAATTATCCATAGGTAAAGTGGTTTTATTTCTAATACCTGTCCTTTTTGTGGCCATATTTGTACTAGCTTTTCTTAGCGGGATAAATATACAAACAAGCCTTTTTCAATATGTTTTAATAACGGGTAGTTTGGCTTTTGCTGGCTGTATTTTATCAGGATCTAAAATTTATTCTGCAATAATTGCATTTATCGCTGCCCCTCTGACAGTTTTACATCCCCTACTTGCTGCAGGATGGTTTTCAGGCCTTATTGAAGCCAAAGTAAGAAAAGTAGGGATGGACGATTTAGCAAGCTTCAAAGAATGCCAGAGTGTAAGGGATTTCTGGAACAACAACCTTTTTAGAGTATTACTTGTTGTTGTGGGAACCAATATTGGTGCAAGTATAGGGGCAATCCTTACAATATCAAATGTTTTCTATCCACTTATAAGCAAACTTTTTGGTGGATAAAACACTTAACCTGGAAATTCATCCAATCAAATTAATATAAAAATCAGAATAATATTTTTCTTTTATAAATATGTTATTGAAAAGTTTTAAATGGATTAAGTGTTACAATTTTGAATAACCAAAGAATGTGATAAACATGTATTTTCAGATTAAGCGTGATTTTCATGTACGTGATATTTAGATGCGACTGCGGACGTGCAATGTACTCCAGAGAAGGAGTTATACAGAAAAAATGTGTCTGCGGTAAAACTTTTAAGTTAAAAAGTCGACGCATCATTGCAAAGGCTGATGATATCCAGTTAGCTTCAAAGAAGGTCAGGGAACTTCAAGAAGAGAAATATGGCAGAGCATACTTTACAACTGCTGATAAAATCTAAAACTTAAACAAAAAGAGGACAGTTCAGTCTCATGATAACAAGCATCTATAATTTCACCAAAAAAGGCGAGAGAAAGAATATAGAATTTAAAGAAGGCTTGAAGAGAAACTATCATCTTCAAAAAGATAGAAAACAGCGACTTGCATCGCAGATGAAATACAGAATGGAGCGCGGTGACGGAGAAGCCATCTATTTTATTGGTGTTGACGATGCTGGCAATTTAACAGGTCTTGACCATAAAAATTTCGAAGAATCACTTTTTGTTTTGAAAAATATAGCAGAAGAAGCAGGTTCATCTATTTTAAAGGTTGAAAAATATCCTGTAGATAAGGGACATGTGGCAAAAGTCCTGATCAGTAAAAGAAATATTGGTAAAAAGGATCACATGCTTGTTGGTGTTGCAGGACACGTTGATCATGGTAAAAGCACCCTTGTGGGGACTTTAACAACAGGAACACTGGACAACGGTTCAGGCAGGACCAGGATCTTTTTAGACCTGCAAAAACATGAAATGGAACGAGGGCTTTCTGCAGACCTTTCCTTTGCAATATATGGATTTTGCAAAGATCAGCCTGTACGGGTTAAAAACCCCCTGAATAAAAAAGAAAAAGCCAGGCTTGTTGAAGAATGTGATAAAGTCATATCCTTTGTAGATACTGTAGGGCACGAACCATGGCTTAGAACAACTATCAGAGGAATTGTAGGCCAGAAACTTAATTATGGCCTGGTCACAGTTGCTGCAAATGAGGGCCCAACCCACATTACAAAAGAACATCTTGGAATCATAATAGCTATGGAATTGCCAGTCATAGTTGTAATAACCAAGATAGACACGGTTAACAAAGAAAAATCTCTGGAAGTTAAGAATAAAGTTTTTGGACTCCTGAAACTGGTGGGTAGAATTCCTTACATGGTAAAAAATAGAGAAGATGCTGAATTTGCTGCTAAAAATATGAATGAACATTTAGTTCCTGTAGTAAAGGTTTCATCATTAACTGGTGAAGGTTTAAATTTACTTGACAGCTTATTTTTAAATTTACCCATCATTGATGAGAATAAAAGCAAAGAAAAGCCATTTATGATGTATATCGACAAGATATATTCTGTTCTTGGAGTTGGAACAGTTGTAAGTGGTACTATAAGGCAGGGAAAAGTAAATATTGGAGATAAACTACTTTTAGGTCCTGATGGTTCTGGAAAATTCATGGAAGTGGGAGTTAAAACCATAGAAATGCACCATTATAAAAAAGATCATGCAGAAGCTGGTGAAGTTGTTGGAATCTCTATTACTGGCGTTGATATGGATGATATTAAAAGAGGGATGATAATCTGTTCTTCTGATTATGAAATGAAAGCTGTAAGAGAGTTTGAGGCAGATGTAGCCATATTAGTCCATCCAACAACCATTAAAAATGGCTACGAATGCATAACTCACATTGAAACAATCGCTGAAACCGCAGCATTTGAACCTATAGATAACGAATACATGTCCGCAGGAGACAGCGGTAAAGTTAGAATGAGATTTAAATACAGGCCTTATTGTGTTAAGGAAGGTCAAAAAATCATATTTCGAGAAGGTAGAAGTAAAGGAATTGGCACCATTATAAGGATCCTTGAGTAGATTATGAAATTAATTTCCGGAAAAATTTAATAGTGCTGAATTTAAAGATACCATTGCCAAAGAGGGGACTATGGAGATGTTAAAATGGAATCCGCTGATTTCAAAAAAGAGTTTAAGTCTACCTTGAAATCCCTTTCACCGGCAATAGTGTTAATATTTTTTTTCCAGATATTTTTTATTAGAATGCCCCTTTCAGAGTTTATCCCAATAGTTATGGGGCTTGTTTTTACAGTGACTGGTTTCGTGCTGTTTGTTCAGGGTGCAAAACTTGGACTCCTACCTATGGGTGAAAGGGTGGGAGCATCGCTAATAGAAAGGCGTGATATTTTTTTGATAGTGATATTTGGATTTCTTCTGGGAGTGGTGCTTACTTTAGCAGAGCCTGATGTAAGGCTGCTTGCATTTTTGATTGAAAGTATAATGCCTGAGATTTCTAAAATCAAACTTATCCTCATCACTGCACTTGGTCTTGGTATATTTGCACTTATTGCTTTTATCAGATCAGTGTTTGATGTTAATATCAATTATATTTTAATTTCAGGTTATCTGATCTGTTTAATACTGGTTTTTGTATCTTCAGAGGTGTTTTTAGTTAAAGCATTTGATATGAGCGCTGTTACCACCGGGCCAATGACCATACCCTTTTTAATAACAATTGGTGTGGGAATGGTGTCAGTTCTTGGTAGAAGGAACAGGCTTAAGTCAGGTTTTGGCACTATGGCCATAGCTTCTATCGGGCCGATAATTGTAATCTTAATATGGGGTATTATAGAGGGAATGCTATGATCGAAAATGTGTTTCAAGTTTTCATCGATGTAACTGTTGCTATAATGCCTGTTTTGGGGTTAATACTCTTCTTCCAGATCGTTGTACTTAAAAAAACACCTCCTGACATTAAAAGAATGCTCTCTGGTGTTTTGATGACGATTCTTGGATTTTTCTTTTTTCTTTTTGGCGCAAAGATAAGTTTAATACCATTTGGTGAGATGATTGGTGAATTTCTCTCAAAAAGTAACATATTAGAGGTGGTCCTGTTCACATTTGTATTTGGAATAATTGTAGTTTTTGCAGAACCTGCAGTTAATATATTTGCCTATGAAATAGAGGAAGTTTCTTCAGGTTACATACGCAAAAACTTGGTTGTTCCCACTATTGCAATTGGTGTTGGTTTGGCTTTAGTATTCGGGGCGCTTAGGATTTTCCATGAATTATCTCTTGCATATATTCTGATACCTGGATACATTTTAATACTTATTTTAACATGTGTTGCTCCAAAGGAGTTTGTTCCAATAGCATATGATGCTGGTGCAGTGGCTGTTGGGCCTGTTGCAATAACATTTGCCCTGCCAATGATGATTGGAATGGCCACTGGCTTATGGGGTGAAGGATCTGGAATTCTGGGGCTTGGAACTGTAGGTTTGATTGCAATGTCTCCCATTATATTTATGTTATTTTTAGGCATTATATTTAACAGGAGGAGGAAAAGTGGATAATAAGGATGAGTTCCAGTTAATCATGGTGGTTGTTGAAACAGGATATGCAAGTTCTTTACTGGAAGCTGCAAGAGAGGCAGGTTCAGAAGGAGGTACCATATTTCATGGTAGAGGGGTGGGGGTACACGAACACAGCAAGTTTTTTGGCACCCCTATAGAGCCTGAAAAAGAGATGTTGATGATTCTAATCAAAAAAACTTATACGAAAAGAGTGCTTGAAGCTGTGGTGGCAAAAGGAGAATTAAATAAACCCGGTAGGGGAATGGCCTTTGTGGTGGATGTCTCAATGGTTGCTGGAATTGTCCACATGGGTGAAGCATTTCCCAGAGTACCATAGTTTACATGGCAGCCAGTTTTAGAGGCATTTTTACCTATCATATTTTTCGTCTGCTCTTTTTGTAGGTGAACTTTACAATTTCTGCTACAATTAGAATTGTTGAAGAGACAGAAACAGCAATAACCAGATCGTCCAAATTTAATGTTGTTGTTTCAAATATCATCTGCATCAATGGTATATATATTACTGAAGAAAGTATCATAAGTGTCCCGCCTATTGCAGCAAATAACCATCTGTTTTTAAAAATCCCGACCTTAAAAATTGAGTCCTTGATGGATATGAAGTTGAATGTGTTGAATATTATAAATCCAGTGAGAGTGCTTAAAACCATTGTTCTTGCCTTTGTAAGGTCGGGCAGGTAAATCCAGAAGACAACGAGACATGCAATGGACATGTAAAGAGCAATGGAAAAAATTACCGACCATAGTTTCCTTGTTAATAGCTTCTCCTTTGGATCTCTCGGCGGTTTATTCATAACATCAGCTCTTGCAGGGTCAATTCCAAGCGTTACAGATGGAAGTTCGGCCATTGCTGCATTTAAAAGCAGGATCTGGAGTGCAACCAGGGGCAGGAGTTCGAATCCAAAAATCAGGATACCCAAAAGGATTACAAGAACCTGTGTAAAGTTTACAGAGATCATGAGGGCTGTGAACTTTCTTATGTTCTCATAGATGGTCCTCCCATCCTTTATAGCCTCAACAATCGTTGCAAAATTATCATCTGTTAACACTATGTCTGATGCTCCTTTTGAAACATCTGTCCCTTTTATTCCCATTGCAATTCCTATATCTGCATTTTTCAGCGCCGGTGCATCATTTACACCATCACCAGTCATTGCAACCACTTCACCTCTTTGTTTTAATGCCTTCACAATTCTAAGTTTATGTTCAGGATATGTTCTGGAATAGATATCAACGTTTTCAACGACGTCTACAAGTTCTTCATCACTTAACCTATCCACAGCTTCACCTGTCATCGAGAGGATAGGTTCTTCTCTCACCAGCCCAATCTTCTTCCCTATTGAGGATGCAGTATGTTCGTTATCTCCAGTTATCATTACAGCCCTTATACCTGCATGTTTACACTGCTTCACTGCTTCCTCTGCCTCTGCTCTTGGTGGATCCATCATGCCTACAAGACCTATAAATATCAGGTCATCCTCAATATCTCCCAATGGTTCCTTTTTGCAGGCAACTGCAAGCACTCTGAGGGCATCGTCTGCAAATGACCTGTTCATTTCTAATACTCTATCCACATCTTCTTCATGGATCTTTGAGACCTTTCCCTGCTTTTGAATGTATCCACAAAGACTTAAAATGATTTCAGGCGCTCCTTTCGAAAATGCAATTAATCCATTTATCTCTCTATGGATTGTGGTCATCATCTTTCTTTCGGTGGTAAAGATCAGTTCTTCAATTCTTGGACTTGTTTTTTCAAGTACATCCTTTTGTATTCCAGCTTTTGCAGCCATCACAAGTAGCGCTCCCTCTGTGGGGTCCCCAATAATATCCCATGTTTTTCTTTTCTCAAGGTGAGCATTATTACATAGAACTGCACCTTTAAGCAGAAGCATCAATGCTTCGTTTTTCTGGGGATCGATTTTACTTCCACTTATGGTGAACATACCGTCTGGCGTGTATCCTTCTCCTGTAACTTCAATCACAGTTTCATCGGTAAATATCCGCTCCACTGTCATTTCATTTTTGGTTATAGTTCCCGTTTTATCTGTACAGATAACTGTTGTAGAACCAAGCGTCTCCACTGCAGACATCTTTCGCACAATACTGTGGTGCTTTGCCATCCTGTGCATGCTTATTGCCAGTGTTAAAGCCAGGGCAAGTGGTAAACCCTCTGGAACTCCGGCGACAGAGAGTGCAAGTGCAGTGATAAGTATAAGGAGGATAGGCGCCCCTTTAACTATACCAATAAAAAAGATTGCTGAACAAATTACAACAACTGCAACAGCAAGTATTTTTGCAAGTCTGTTTACCCTTATCTGAAGGGGTGTTTTCTCTTCCTCCTCCAAAATCATTCCTGCAATCCTTCCGATCTCTCGATCCATCCCGGTTGCAAAGACTACTGCCCTGCAACGGCCATGCACCAGATGGGTGCCGGCAAATATTAAATCTCCATGTTCCTTATCTATTGATACAGATTCTCCTGTAAGTGCAGATTCATCAAGCTTCAGGCTGATGGATTCTATAACCTTGGCATCTGCAGGAACGTTGTCTCCAGCTTCAAGAACCACTATATCTCCCTTAACTACATCTTTTACCGGTGTCTTTTTTGGTCTGCCCCCTCGAAGCACAACACTTTCTTCGCGTATCATCCCCTTCAAAGCCTGCATTGCCTTTTCTGCTTTGTATTCTTGAACAAATCCCAAAATAGCGATAAAGAGAATGATGAGCAAAATAACCTTAAGATGAAACATCTTTCCTGCGATTCCTGATATTGCTGCTGCACCAAACAGCACAAAGATCAGAAAGCTATTGAATTGTTTGAGAAATAATTCAGGGGCTGTTATCCTTTTCTTCTTCACCAGTTCATTAGGCCCAAAATCTTTCAATCTCTGCTCTGCATCCTCTTCCAGAAGACCATTTCTTTCTGTATGCAGAGTTTTTAAGGCATCTTCCACATTTATCTCCTGCCAATCTTCAACAGTTTTCATTTTCCAGGCTCCTTTTTCGTAATCGCAACACAGTACATTTTATTATTTGTCTGATAACTATTATAGTTATTTCCTTTTCAGGGCTGTAAATTTTTTTCAAGTCAAATAAGTCTTTAATAAAAAGGAAAGATATCCATGGCTAAAAAAATGGAGGATGTATCCATCACCCGAGCCTGACAGCCCCCATTTCACGGTGAAAAGCAGAAGTTATTGAATCCAGGATTTGGTCTGGATATTTACATCCGCAAGGTTTAAATATAAATAAAGTATAATTTAACAAATGCGATGTGGTATGCCAAGGTAGCTTAGAGGCGAAGCGGTGGACTGCAGATCCATTACACGGGAGTTCAAATCTCTCCCTTGGCTTTCTGTTATTAAAAACTAACTATTTGGGGTTATAGTGTAACCAGGCATCATCTGGGACTCCAGTTGTCTTTGAAGAAACGCGCGCTCTGAGGTTTAGTACCCAATGATGATCAATTGGAGTACTGAGACAAGAGAAATCCCAGGATCTGGGTTCAAATCCCAGTGACCCCATCCACTTTTTCAACTGGTAAAATACTAATGATTTTTCAAGCAGTTGATCAAATTTAAAATAAACCAAATTTTTTTCAAATTTTAGAAAATATTCGTTATTATGGTGCCAATATGAAAAAATTCAACGATATCCTCATGATAGAAGGATCTGGCTCTGATTCTAATATTTACGTCTTTGATGATGTAATAATCGATACTGGAACTGGAGACAATATTGAATATGTGCTCAATTCACTTAAAAAAGCTGATTTAAATCCTTCTGACATATCAATGATTGTAAATACTCACTGTCATTTTGATCACGCTGGCGGAAATAAATATTTCGATTCTAAACTTGCAATACACAAAAAAGATGCTCCCGCACTTGAAAATGGAGATCCTATAGCAACCGCGGCTTACATGTTTGGAAGAAGGATTGAACCGAGGAAAGTTGATTTTAAATTAACTGAAGACGATAAAATTCATGATTTTGAAGTAATTCATACCCCTGGACATACAATTGGTAGTATTTGCCTTTATGATGGCGAAACACTGATATCTGGAGATACAGTATTTGCAGATGGCGGATTTGGAAGATATGATATTGGTGGAGACTTAATTATGTTAAAAGAGTCTTTAGAAAGACTTTCTAAACTGGATGTTGAATATCTTCTTCCAGGGCATGGACCTGCAGTAGATAACGGATCTGAACATATAAGCCTTGCAAACAGAATTTTGAAAGGATTTTAGCTACAACCATTATTCTGTACACATTTTAACTATATCCTTTACAGCTTTGGTTTTAACAAGAATTGATATTTTATCTCCTTCCTTTAAAACCATGTCTTCTCGAGGAATCGTTATTTCACCATTTTTGTATACTGCAACAATTATATAATCATCAGTAGGACTTATATCTCCTACTCTTTTGCCAATCACTTTTTTATTTTTCACTGTGATATCCAATATTTCAGCATCCCCTTTTCCAATAACAATCAGGTCTGCAACCTTAGGTCTTGTTATCAATTTCTCAAGATAGCCTGCTGCAGTAAGTTCTGGGCTTATAACATCATCAATACCTACTTTTTTAAATGCTTCTTCGTGATCAGGGTTGCTAAGCCGTGCGATGATTTTTTTGATTTTATATTCCTTAACAAGTATACATGAAAGTAGATTTGCTTCATCATTACCTGTTGCAGCGACAAAAACATCTGCATCAGCTACATTGGCCTCTTCAAGGGTTTTTGTATCTGTACCGTTGCCGCAGATGACCAACGCATCCAGTTCAGAGGCAGCATCACTGCATAAATTATCATCATTTTCTATAATGGTGACATCGTGACCCCTGCCCACCAAATTAGATGCAAGATTCAATCCAACCCTTCCTGCACCCATTATAACTATATACATTTTATACACCTTAAAAATTAAATTAAAGATTTAATGTGATTAAGCATGATCATCATTAATTCGCTTGACTTTCAAATATTTCTCATCATACTATAAAAGCTTGTCCCTGAAAAATTATCTTTTAACCAGGCCTAATGAAGCTCTTAATAAAACAAGTACAGGAATTATCTCAATCCTCCCAATCCACATATTGAATATTAATAAAATTTGAGGAATTTGATGCATTGTTGGAGATGTAATACCCATCGAAAGCCCTACATTTCCCTGTGCAGAACAGATTTCATATAATGAATTTAAAGCGTCGTATTCATACTGCACAAAAACCAGCCAGGTAATAAAAATGAAAAAAATGTAAATAAACACGTATGATCCTGCCTCTCTAATTTCTACATCAGTTACAGGCTTATTAGATATCTTTCGAGGTATAACAGAACCTTCAGGGGCCACAATTTTTAATAGTTCCCAGTGTAATCCTTTCACCAGCGTAATTATCCTTATAAGCTTTAATGCTCCTGTTGTAGAACCTGCAGCCATTCCAATTACCATACAGGCCATAAGAGTTATTTTGGCATATGGGGGCCATGCAATCATGATGTTTACAGGAGGAATACTGGATCCAGTACATGAAAGCGCAGAAACAACATTAAATACAGCTTCTATTGGAACAAATTTTGCATTTACTATCAAAAGTACCGAGAAAATGAAAATTATAATTAGAGATGCTTGAAACTGAATATCCTTTATCACGCGTTTAGATTTACCTTTTAACAGTTTATAATGAATAAGGAAGCTTGTACCTCCTATAAACATTAACATGATTGTTATTATGTAAATCAAATCGTTTTCATAAGCACCTATGTTGTTATTTTTAATGGACATGCCCCCTGTTGATAAATTGGTGAATGTATTGTTTATGGCATCAAAAAGAGGCATCCCCGCAAGAATATATAGAATAATCCCTAAAACTGTGTAAAAAATGTAAATCCACCATATGGTCTTTACAGTCCCAAGAATACTTGGTTTAATTTTTTCTTCTCTGGCTTCAGATTTATATAGCCTTGCTGCTGCTGTTCCAGGTCTTATTAATACTCCAATAACCACAATAACGACACCAAGTCCCCCAATCCACTGTTGAATACTTCTTAAAAACAGGACTGATTTGGGGAGTATTTCAACATCTGTAAATATGGTAAGGCCGCTTCCTGTCCATGCAGACATGCTTTCAAAATAAGCGTTTAAAAAGCTTATTTGTGTTGCTGACACTAATATAAGACTTCCAATCAATGCTGCCCAGAGCCATGCCAATGCTGCAATCATCATTCCATGTTTAAGACGTATATTGGTACCTTTACCTGAAAAAAGCTTTTTTAAACCCAATCCAAGCAAAATAGAAAATCCAGAAGGGATTACAAAGGAAAGGTAGTTATGTTCGCCATAAATTAGAGCAACTATAAGTGGCGTTAATGTTACCACGCCAATACCCGCCATTATCAGGCCTAACTGCTCTAAAATGATAAAAAAATCTTTTTTTCTAAACTGGCCAATCATCGATATCGTATTAATGATATGCAACAATACTTATAAATTTAATGGTTAATAATGATCATTTTACCGAATTTTCCAGGTTAAATAAATAATATTAAGTTCAAAATAGAAAAACAGGAACTTTTCAATCCTTTTTAAAAACATGAAACTGAAAAAAGAAAGTTTAAAATTTTTTAAACCTGTAAATTATTTCAATCTTTTTTCCAACTTCATGAAATCTTTTAGTTCGCTAATCGTTGACATGAACTGAGCAGGAAAGATTATGGTTGAATTTTTCTCGCTTGCAATTTCGTTTAGCACCTGCAGGTTCCTTAACTGGAGTGCAACTGGATGTGCTTCTATAACATCAGCAGCTTCTCCAAGTTTAGCAGCAGATAAAAACTCACCTTCTGCAGCAATTATCTTGGCTCTTTTATCCCTTTCTGCCTCTGCCTGTCTTGCCATTGCCCTTTGCATTGTTTCAGGGAGCTTAATATCTTTAATTTCCACTGCAGTAATCTGCACCCCCCAGGGTTCGCTGTGCTTATCGATTATTTCCTTAATTTTTTCGTTTATTCTTGTGGTTGAAGATAGTACATCGTCTAAAAGGAACTGTCCTATTACGTTTCTCATTGTAGTCTGTGCAATTTGGTTAACTGCACGGTTATAGTTTTCAATTGCAACAACAGCATCATATGCATTAACAACCTTGAAATATGCTACTGCGGCCACATCAATTGATACATTGTCCTGAGTAATTATTTTTTGTGATGGGATGGGCATGGTAACTATTCTAAGCGATACTTTAACCATCCTATCAACTACAGGAATTATAAGTCGAAGCCCTGGGTCTCTTACTCCTATAACTCTCCCCAGTCTAAAAACAACCCCTCGCTCATATTGATTCACTATTCTTATTGAAAGCCCTAAAATAATTAAAACTATAATTCCAATGATTATAAGGCTTACCAGATCCATTTTTAACCTCCAAAATTTCTATTCAATATTAATTTAGGTATTATGTATAAACTAGCTATTAAATATGAAGTTTAAATATTAACTAATCTAAAATAACCGGTTAAGTTATGCTCTTAAAAAGCCGTATGAAATGTTATAACAGTGTTTTTGGAACAAAAATAAAATTATTTTTAAAAGTATAAAAAAAATAGAAATAAAGTTAAATTACATTATTTAAATTAAAATTTTATAAAGCCCCATGCAGTTAGCACTGGAAATTTTTCAGAATTTCTATTAAAAATTTAGAATGATCCTGAATTATTGTTTCATGAACATTCAAAAATTAAAGATTTTTGATGCATCAAAACACCGGGTGTTTTGACAGCTTTTAAATTAATTTAAAACTAATTTATCCAACTAATTAATCATCTGAACTTTCAACTACGTCAGCAAAGCCAAAGTTTCTTCTTGTTGAATTTATTTTAATTTTAACTTCATCACCAAGCTTGGCGCCTGAAACGAATACTACGTATCCTTCTACTCTTGCAATTCCATCGCCGTCTCTTCCAACATCTTCAATTTTAACATCGTATTCCTCTCCTACGTTTATAGGAGCGGAAGGTCCTCTATTATCTGAGAAATTATCTCTTCCATAGTTATTTCTAAACAATTCATCACATCCTAATAAGCCAGATAAATGGCTTGATACTATGTTTATCATGAACCTATATAAAGTTATGTTTTGAAGAATTGGTAATCTTTTAGGAAGTCAATAGAAATTCTCTTATAAAATTAGTCACATAATAATCTGTATGATCGGTATAATGTCAGATTCACATGATAATCTGGATGCTATCAGAAAGGCAGTTGAGACATTTAATAGGGCTGAAGTAGAACTTGTAATACATGCAGGAGATATGATTTCCCCGTTTACTGCTAAAGAAATTCAAAAATTAAATTGTGAATTTAAGGCCATTTTTGGGAACAATGATGGAGAAAGAGATGGTCTAAGGAAATTTTTTAAGGACATATGTTATCACGATGATTTTCAAAGTCTTGAAATTGAAGGAAAAAAGTTTGCAGTTATTCACGGTACCAATGAGGATGTGGTAGATGCACTGGTTAAAAGTGAGAAATATGACGCTGTTATAAGAGGGCATACGCACCAATTAGAGGTAAAAGAAGGAAGGTGTATGATGATAAACCCTGGAGAAACCTGTGGTTACTTATCAGGCATGCAAACCATATTACTGCTTGATCCAGATGATCTAAGCTATGAAACAGTGTTTCTGTAAATGAATATAATGTTTGCTTCCCTCGAACTTTCAACTTCTATCTTAATTAAATAAAGCCCCAAATTAATAATCAGTGCATTAAAATGAAACATAAACCTCTAATCCTGTTAGTAATTGCAATTGGGACTCTTATTGCCATGATTTTGTTTATAGGGCCTGGCAATATTGAAAATGCCCTTAAACTGGCCAATCCATGGTATGTTGCCATTGCAATAATTATACAATTAACTGTTTATGGTTTCTGGACATGGCGGTGGTCTATAAATATTAAATCTGTTGGTATTTCTGTTAAAAAAATACACATTTTTCCAATGCTTATGGTGGGATTGGCCATAAATAACCTGACTCCAAGTGCAAGAGGAGGTGGAGAACCCATACGTGGTTATATATTAAGTAAATATTCAAATTCTTCATTTGAAAAATCATTTGCAACAGTTATGGCTGATAGAGGTCTTGATACATTCCCATTTATAGTTTTAGCTGTTATTACAATAGTTGCTGCTGTCTTTTATTTGAATTTGCCAGATTATGCTGTATACACCCTTATAATTGCAGTTGTGGTTTTACTTGCAGTGTTCTTAATAGCGATTTACATGTCGTTTAACCTTGAATTTGGGCGTAAAGTATCATTATGGCTTGTAAACATAATAAAAAGGTTTTCTAAAAAGGACCGAAGTAAACTGGAGGAAAACGCTCAAAAAGCAGTTCACGGTTTCCAGAAAAGCATGCGTACAATGGTAAAGGACAGGAGTGTGATGGCTTATGGCCTCCCATTTTCTTTTTTAATCTGGATTTTAGAGATAATAAGGGTGTACGTAATATTTTCCGCATTTAACGTTGAACTATCTCTTTTATTGATTGCAGAAGTTTTTATAATATCAACTTTAATTGGATTAATTCCACTTCTTCCAGGCGGCTTAGGAGCAGTTGATGGAGTCATGATAATCTTATTTTCAGCTGCAGGCGTTCCCCCACCTATAAGTGCAGCTGCAACAATTGTAGAACGGTTAATATCTTTCTGGCTTACTTCAATCATAGGTATTGCTCTGCTTCCTTATTTTGGAACAGGAGTAGTTGAAAAAATCACCAGGAAAGTTTAGCATAGCTTTAAAAAACATTTTGTCCTTCTTTTTAATGCTGATTGTATCTTATAGGGCAATAAAGATTATCCTTCAAAATTGTATATAACTTCCAAATAAGTTTATTATTGTTCCCCATATATCAATTATTACATTAAAGCACCATTTAATGAAAGCTAATTTTAATATCTATAACATATCATTAAACCTTAGGTGAATTTGTAGATTAATTAAATAAAAGGTAACATTATGAGCCAAAATACTAATCTTAAAGACCTAAAAGAAGTTAAACTTGATGTACAGGAGAAATTCAAAGAGATAATAGGGGATTCAAAGAAATTTCCCAAATATACAACGCAGCTAATTAATATGGCAAATCAAAATGCCCAAGGTACACGACCCAAAGTCGTAGGGCAAATGTCTAATTTAATCAAGGAATGCCCTACAAAAACATATGAAGGTTGGAAACAATGGTACTTAGAAACTCATCCTGATGCTATTAAAAAGGCTGCAGATAAAATTATGCCAATGATAGTCAATATGAAAGAAGCTATAGGATTAATAGATGAAAACATGGTTACTGAATGGATAGAAGACTTAGTAATTACAAAGACAGCAGAGGGTCTTATAATCCAAGAAATAATCTTAAAACACATAGCTAATGAAAGAGGAGTTAATTGGCAACTTGCAACAGATGAAGAAGAAAGTAAAAATATAGATGGATATATCGGAGATACTCCTGTTCAAATAAAGCCAACGACTTATTTATCCAAGAAATCAAGCGTTAGAGAAAAAATAGACATAGAAACAATTTATTATAAAAAAACAGATAAATATCTTTATATCTACACTGAATAATTAAAATAATTTACTTTGTATGTTATTTACTCTTTTTTTATCTGTTTTTACACTTGTTTCTATCTTATTGTCTTCCAATTCAAATTTTACATCCCTACTATATGTAGCTTTATATTCATTATTTCCTATATTCTCAATTTTTTTAAGTAATGGTAAAAGAATATTCTTTTCCTGATTAGTAATTACTTTAAATCCATAATGCTGAGATTCATGTTTAACTATTTTATTTTCCAATTCTCTGTTCTTAATAAAATCTATATGATTTTTAAGCCTATCTAAGATTAATTCATTACATATAGATTTAACTTCATCAATTCTCAATTCAATAGTTTCCTTAAAATTCATATCAAGTTCAAATCCAACAGAATTTCTGGCTGAACACATTGCAGCAATTGTTGTTGTTCCAGTACCAACAAATGGATCTAAAATGGTGTCACCTTGAACTGAATACATATTAATCAATCTATATGCAAGTTCAAATGGATATGCTGCTGACCTTTCCCTTAATTTTTTATGGTTTAACTTCTGTGATGTTCCTTTTAAGTCATGCCAGATGTCTGAAAACCATAAATTCCTCTCTTCCCAAAAATATGCACTATTTTGGCGGATAATCCTTTCACTATCATTAAATTTCCTCATACCTGATTTACGGAAAATTAAAATATATTCATGTTCTAATGTAACATATGCATTCGGCGGTAACATTCCAGAACCCATAAATTTATTAGGCTTATTAGATTGTTTTCGCCATAATATCATAGGTAATACTTGATAATTCATTTCCTCAAATAAACGGATAATATGTGCATGATTAGCATAAAGCTGGAAATTATCGCCAATTTTTCTGGTTGCATCCCCTATGTTAATACAAACAATACCACCATCAGCCATAACTCTGTCAACTTCCTTCCATACTTTATCTAATTCCTTATTCATTAATGAATAAACCTTCATTCTATCATTTCTTTTTAGTGCATCTTTAATATCCAGATTAAATGATGAAAATAGTTCATCCCACATCTCTATCATTGGATAAGGTGGGGATGTTACTACCAGATTCACACTTTTAGAAGGTATTTTTTCCATATTTGATGAATTTGAAAAGATTATTTTATGTTTAGTTTCCATATTACTCCTCTTTATTCTTAACAGTTGAAGATATGAACGATTTCTCTAATAGCCACGCAAGTACAATATTTCTTATTATATCAGCGTCCCTATCCCCTAATTCTCCCCTAAATTTTTCTATTAGTTTCCATTGACTATCTGTAAATGTAACTTGAACTCTTTTTCTGCTCATTTAACACACCCGTGACACATATTATACTCAATTAAAACACATATATATAAAATTTTCTATGTTGCATGTATAAATAAGTTGCTATACTAATGACATTGGATATAAACTATCCTTTCTCTCATTCTAAAAAAATCAATGATTGAAGTTAGCATTCATGGGTGCAGAATGTGTATATTTTCACCATCGCTTGTTTTTACTCTCTCATAAGTCCAGGTTCCTATCCCACATATCATGTTTTTGTCCCCCATCAGGTTTTTGGACTCTTTATATTAGTATATACTTTTATAAGACATATAATTTACTACAAAGTACGATTAAACGTTTTTTTTTGTTTAACGTTAGTATTTTCCTTGTTTTTATGTAAGTTTCAAATAGAAAAATATATACTATTCCTGAAACTACGATCTTATGGTGATAATATGAAAATAAACGGAGTAGAAATAGAAGATACATTTGCAGAGGCATTTGATATACAGGTTTCAAGAATGCTCATAACAGCAGAAACAAAAAATCTGGCCAAGGTCGCAGCCACTGAAGCTACAGGCTACGGAACATCAGTTATAGGCTGTCCTGCAGAGGCGGGAATAGACTGTTACGTTCCTCCAGAGGAAACCCCTGATGGACGACCTGGTTACATCATCATGATCTGCAACATGAAGAAAGATAAGCTCGATCATGAAGTAATGGAACGGGTGGCAATGTGTGTATTAACCGCAGCTACAACAGCAGTTTTTGATGCTCTTGATGAACCTGATGAAAAATTAAAAACTGGCGCCAAACTCCGGTATTTTGGAGACGGCTACGAGAAAAAATTAGAGGTGGATGGGAGAACTGTTTTTTCAATACCCATCATGTCTGGAGATTTCCTAATTGAGGACGAACTGGGTATGAAAAAAGGAGTGGCTGGTGGAAACTTCTTTATCATGTCAGAAAATCAGCCTTCAGCCCTTATAGCTGCAGAAGCAGCAGTATTTGCCATTGAAAATGTAAATAACGTCATAACTCCTTTTCCTGGAGGAATAGTTGCTTCTGGTTCCAAAGTGGGCTCCAAGTACAAGTTTTTAACAGCTTCCACCAATGAAAAAATGGCTGTAACTCTTAAAGACGAAGTTGAAGACAGTGAAGTTCCAGCAGATGTTAACGGTATTTATGAGATTGTTATAGACGGTGCTGACGAAGAAGTGGTTAAAGAAGCAATGAAAGTAGGAATAGAAGCTGCAGTTAAAGTTCCCGGTGTTTTAAAGATAAGTGCTGGAAACTTCGGTGGAAACCTCGGTGCATACAAAATAAACCTGCATGACCTGTTTTAAATTAGTATGAATTAAATTTTTAGAGTGTTTAACGTCTTTTTAAATATTTTCTTTTATTTTTAGTTGTTTTAATCATCCCCAAATATGTAGCCACAGCATGAACAACGGTATTTGCCTTCTTTAGACCTGAAACCTGTTGATGATTTATGAGGCTGTCCTCCTACAACACCTACAGTTCCTGAATCCTTTAAAATATGTTTGTCTGGACATCCGCATTCAGGACATTTAACACTTAATTCCTCTGCTTTCATGGTTACCTCCAGATCAGATAATTCTTCTATATTTCCATCTCTATTTTAACTTTTAAGACTTTGAGATTCAACAATTTCCCATATCTTTTCTTCAGATAAATTAGCCCCTAAAACTATTCCTTTTTCATCTAAAGCTTCCTTGATTCTTTCAATGATTTTAATATCAGGCGCTGCCACAGTATGGGAATGTATCTGCCCTGACATGTTATACAGAGCTTCCAGCGACCTTCGGGCATCAGGATTTTTAAGCTCTTCTTCGCAGTTTTCAACGTCTTTTATAGAATTTATGTACAATTTCCGGGTTACAACCTGCCTTATGCCTGGAAGATAATACCTGGAGTCCAGTATCCTCCCCCCCAGATTTATTATTGTTCTTTTATCATTAAGATCGCTTACTCCATGTTTCAGTAGCAATTCAACAACTCTACCATATTCTTTGATTTTGGTTATTATTTCATCATGATACAGATTAGTGCCTAAAAGGAATCCTTTAGCCCTTAAATCTTTTTCCACATTGGTAAGGCTCCTGGTGTCTGGTCCGGAGATTCTGTGAGAATGAATCCCTCCACCTGAAAGAGCATATAACCTTTCTAAATATTCCATTCTGGCAGGATCCTGTTCTAAGCTCTCTAAGAATCTTTCCATCTCCGGGGCATCAGAAAGCCCTATTTTCCGGCTTAATGGCTCCCGAAATCCGGGTAGATAATATTCGATGTCTTCTAATGTGCAGCCATGTTTCAGTACAGTTTCTGCTTCCTCACGTATATCTCCAACTGCATGGATCTCGGTGATTTTCATCTCAGGTTTCATAATCACTTTAACAGTTCTTCCATGTTTCATGCCGGCTTCCCTTATTTCATCATCATTGAGATTTATACCTAAAAGAAAACCTTCTTTTTTTAGTTCACGTGCAACATTGTCTAAATTTTCCCTATCTGGTCCAGAAATCCAGTGGGAATGAATTCCGCTTACCGATTCATATATTCGCTCTAATGATTGTTTTCTTGATGCATCGCGGTCTAAACTATTCATAAACCTGTTTAATTCTCTCATTTTAGATATTTCAATTTTTCTCTTCAAGGGCTCCTTAAATTCTGGCAGGTGATATTCAATATTTTCCAGGGTGCACCCATATTTTAAGATAATTTCTGCCTCTTTATGGATACTGGCCACATCATGTATTTCAGTGATTTTCATGATGGTGGGTTCAATTGCTGCAAAATATATGTCTTCTCCACCACTTGTCTCTGGCGATATGACCCTGTTTGCTCCAGCATGATAAAGTCTTTTGATATTTTCACTTTTACCTGCCCTTACTACTGTCCATATATCTGGATTTATATCCCTTGCAGTCAGTGTTATAAATAGGTTGTTTACATCATCTCCTGTGGTTATTATAACCCCACGTGCTCTTTTTATTCCAGAATCAGTCAGTGTACTTTCATCTGTGGCATCACCATGAATTACAAGAACATCAGGATCTTCCCATAACTCTTTTTCCACAATTTTTCTGTCCCTTTCAATTATTACTGCCATTTGATTTCTTTTTTTAAGTTCCCTGAAAACAGCAGCACCAACTCTACCATAACCGCAAAGAACAAAATGATTCCTGATTTCAGCCAGTTTTTTTCTAACTTTAGCACCGCATGTGATTTCTTCATCTGCCATTGTAACCCTCATATCAATATTGTTCATTCTGGTTTTTCAACCATTCTCCATATTTTCTCATCTGGCAGGTTAATGCCCACAAGTATTCCTTTTTTGCTTAGCTCTTTTTCTATTTTCTTTATGGCTTTAGCATCAGGTACAAAAACGTAATGGGAATGTATGTACCTTGATGCTCTGTACAGTGTTTCCAGAGATCTTCTGGTAGCAGATATTTCCAGTTCTTCTTCAGACTTTTTTAGACTCTCCAGAGATCTAAAATACACTCTTCTTGTTACAATCTGTCTTATGCCTGGAAGGTAATGTTTTGAATCTATCACATGGCCTCCCGCCATTATCATGATCCTCTTATCATCAAGTTTTTCAGCACCATGATCTACCGTCACTTCAAAGACCCTGCTGTATTTTCTAATTACATCATTTATCTCTTTATTCGATAGATCAGCGCCTAATAGAAAGCCTTTTTTCTTTAGATCGTCCACTACCCTGGAAAGACTTTCATTATCTGGTCCCTGGATCCTGTGAGAATGGATCCCGCTTGAAAGGGCATATAATCTCTCCAAAGATTCTATTTTCGCACGATCGCGGCTTAAGCTGTGTAAGAACTTCTTTGTCTCTTCTAACTTTGATACACCTATTTTTCTGTGTAACGGCTCCCTGAATTCGGGAGGGTAATACTCTATATCCTCTATGGTACATCCATGACGCATAATAACTTCTGCCTCTTCACCTATATCCTCTACCATATGTGATTCTGTGATTTTGATTTCTGGTTTTATGATGACCTCCACAATTCTACCATGTTTTTTTATCATCTCTCTTGTTTCATTCTTATTGAGATTAACGCCTAAAAGAAAGCCCTCTTTTTTAAGGTCATTTACCACTCCACATAGACTTTCCCTGTCAGGTCCAGAAATCCAGTGGGAATGAATTCCGCTTACCGATTCATATATTCGCTCTAATGATTGTTTTCTTGATGCATCGCGGTCTAAACTATCTAAAAATCGATTCAGTTCATCTATTTTAGATATCCCAATTTTTCTCTTCAAGGGTTCTCTAAACTCTAATAGATGATATTCTATGTTTTCAAGTGTGCATCCATGTTTTAGTATGATTTCTGTTTCTTTTCGTATATCTTCTATCAGGTTTTCTATGCTGTGTATTTCTGTGATCTTCATCATGGTAGGTTCAACTGCTGCAAAATACATGTCTTCTCCACCACTTACCTCTGGTAAAATCACCTTATTTGCCCCAGCGCAGTGAAGTCTTTTTATATTTTCGCGTTTACTGGCTCTTGCAACAATCCAGATCCCCGGATGTATCTCCCTTGCAGCCAGCGTTATAAATAAATTGTCAACATCATCTCCTGTGGTTATTATAACCCCACGTGCCCTTTTTATTCCAGCATCGATCAGTGTACTTTCATCTGTGGCATCACCATGAATTACAAGAACATCAGGATCTTCCCATAACTCTTTTTCCACAGTTCCCTTATCTTGCTCAACTATTATTACTTTTAAATTCCTTTTCATAATCTCTCTAAAAGCTGCTGCGCCCACTCTACCATATCCACAAAGCACAAAGTGATTTTTAGTAGCAGCAATTCTTTTTTTCATTTTAGAACCAGATGTGATTTCTTCCACAGCCACTATAACCACAGAAATTGCTAATGTAAATACATAGGCAATTAAACCAACTCCTCCTAAAACAAGGGTTACAGTAAAAAGCCTTTGGATAGGAGTCACTGGAACAATATCTCCAAAACCTACAGTTGCTATGGTTATAATGGTAAAATACAGAGCATCAATTATATCAAGGTGCATAAGATACATAGACCCTATTATTCCATAAATTATAAGCGAAAGCAGAGTTATAAGAGCATAGGTTAATATAGAAAATGAAGGCATATTTTCTGATTTTATCTCTGGAAGCTTAAGTTTCACCAAATCACCACAACCAATAAATAATAAAGCTTAAACAATTCAATTTATATATATTAGAATAACTGGTTCTAATATATATGTATAAAGTGATAAAATGACTCCCAAGGACATGATGGTTATTGACAGCAATACAGAAGATTTAGGAATTCCTAAGTCCGCGCTTATGGAAAATGCGGGTAAATCTGTAGCCCACCACATAATTAACACTTCAAATCCATGTAAAGTTACTATATTTGCAGGTGCGGGAGGTAACGGTGGCGATGGATTTGTGGCGGCAAGGCATCTTTTAAACAATGGTTATAATGTGGATTTATTTTTTTTAGGCCATCCACATAAAATTAAATCATTTGAAACCATCCAAAATTGGACTGCTATCCAGAATATTAACTTAGGGTTAAATTCTCTTAAATTAGAATTAATTGAAGATTCATCTGCACTTAAAAAAGTTGATTCTCCTGTTATTCTTGACGCACTGCTTGGAGCTGGAATCAGGGGCAAAATTAAAGAGCCCATCTCCAGTGCCATTGACATCATAAACAAATCTAAAGGAATTAAAATTGCGGTGGACGTACCAAGCGGGCTGGATCCTTTAACTGGCGAAGTTCCAGATAAAGCTGTGGAGGCAGATTTCACCATCACATTCCATAAAATCAAAACAGGGCTTAAAAAAGCAAAAATAAAGCATGTTGGAAATGTGATTCTGTATGATATAGGCATTCCTGCTGAAGCTGAAACATTTTTAGGTAAAGGAGATCTACTACGTCTTAAAAAAAGAGATATATCTTCACATAAAGGCAACAATGGAACAGTTCTTGTAGTGGGGGGGAGTATGGATTATTCAGGAGCCCCAACGCTTGCAGCACTTTCTGCGTTTAAATCTGGTGTGGATTTAGTTTATGTGGCCTGTCCTGAAAGTGTTTCTCAAACAATCAGATCATATTCTCCTGACCTGATAATCAAAACTCTTTCTCATGACTTTATTGTCGATGATGACGTTGATAAAATAATAGAACTTTCAAAAAAAGCAGATTCAGTTGTAATTGGATGCGGTATGGGAAGAGATAATGAAACAGCTTTAGCTGTAAATGAAATCGTCAGTGAAATCAAAAAACCAATGGTAATTGATGCAGACGGTTTAAAATTAGTTTATACTGACATAATTAAGGAAATAAAAAGTGAAATGGTTGTTACACCTCATTCTGCAGAATTTAAAGCATTATTTGATATAAAAATGCCTGAAAGTCTTGAAGATAAAATAGAAACTGTTTCAAAAGCTGCCCGTGAAAATAACTGCGTTGTTCTCCTGAAAGGAGTTTTAGACATAATATCCAACGGTAAAAAAACAAGGCTCAATAAAACTGGAAATCCAGGAATGACAGTTGGGGGAACTGGCGACTGCCTTGCAGGTCTTGTTGGAGGGTTAATGGCACAGGGACATGATGGATTTGAAGCTGCATGTCTTGGGGCTTACATAAATGGAAGAGCTGGCGATATGGCTACTGAAAAGTATGAATATCATTTTACAGCAAGTGACATGATAAAATACATTGATGATGCGTTTAGATAGCCAAATTAATTCCCAGAGCCTGTGCAATTAGTAGAAGTATAACTCCAAATACTCCCCCAAATCCCGCGACTAAGATGGTTAATAGATTTATTGGAACATTAATATAAGGAATAAAATTTACAAATACAAGAAGGATCCAGCCGAAAATAGCATGAATCAGTAATTTTAAAAGTAAACTCCCTATTTTAACCAGAATTAAAATTCCAATTATTGCAATAATCGCAATTACAGCAAGGCCTATTATATCCAAAACCATGTTATCACGATTTGAATATATTTAAACTGATTAATGTTTTTTGTGGTTTTTCCAGTTATCAGGATTAAACAAAAAATAAAAACAAAGAATTATTCAGTCTTTTTTACACACTTCATGATAGGTTGCAGCCTGCATCCCATAATTTTTGACCATTCCAGTCATCTCGCGCTGATCCATTCCTTTATCTTCAAAGGAAACTGCATCTTCCCTGTAAAGACTGTAAGGAGATTTTCTTCCAAGTATTCTAAGATTTCCCTTGTGAAGTTTCACTTTTACAGTTCCGGCTACTCTTTTCTGCATATTATCAATGGCAGCATCGAGATCTTCCCTTAAAGGATCATGCCACAACCCATCATATATAAGTTCAGAATAAACTTCACTAACATGTGCAGCAAATTTAAGCTCACTTCTTGTTAATGTAAGCTGTTCTAGTGCTTTATGAACAGTTATAAGTAAAATTGCACCAGGTACTTCATAATTTTCCCTTGATTTGAGTCCAATTATACGATCTTCGATAATATCGATTCTTCCAATGCTGTGCTTACCTGCAATTTCATTACATTTTCCAATTATATCCAGTGCACCCATTTCTTCATTATCTAAAGCCACGGGGACTCCTTTTTCAAATTTAATTTCCAGAATTTGAGCTTCATCTGGAGCATCCTCAGTTGAATTTGTCCACTCAAATGCTTCTTCAGGTGTTTCAACCATGGGGTCTTCAAGGATGTCTCCTTCAATGGATCTTCCCCAGAGGTTTTCATCGATACTGTACTGCTTATCAGAAGGAAGAGGAATATCGTGTTTTTTTGCATATTCTATTTCTTCACTTCTTGTAAGGTTTAAGTCCCGTATAGGTGCTATTACGTCAAGATCAGACATTGCTCTTATTATAGATTCAAATCTGAACTGATCGTTACCTTTTCCTGTACATCCGTGAGCTATTGCATCTGCACTTTCTTTTTTGGCAAGTTCTACAATTTTCATGGCTATTAAAGGCCTTGCAAGGGCTGTACTTAAAGGATAGCCTTCATATAATGCATTGGCCTTAATTGCTCTGAATATAAATTCTTCTGCAAATTCATCCTTTGCATCAACAGTATAATGTTTTAAAGAGCCAATTTTATCTGCAGCCGCTGCTGGTCTTTCTACTTCTTCTTCAGGCTGTCCTACATCAACGCATGCTGTAACAACTTCCATGTCATAGTTTTCTTCAAGCAGTTTTATGCATACTGATGTGTCCAGGCCTCCACTGAATGCGAGAACAACTTTCTTCATTATTTCACCTTAATTATATTATAAGCCTGATAAAAAATATAAGATTAATATAACATATTGGAATATATCAATTTAAACTTGGTGGAAGGCATGGCACTTAAAGAAAAAATAAGTATAATATCCCATGAAACCAGGGGCAAAATAGAAAAAAATAAAGTTTTGATGGCCAGAATATGCAGAAACAGTGTTATAAACGAGATTGTTAGTGCTGCAAAACTTGGAACTCCCCTTTTAAAATTAGGAAATGGCCATCCACGGGTGATGATCACAGCAGGAATACATGGAAACGAACTTCCGCCCCAGATAGCTGCCACTTATCTTATTGAAAATCTTTTAGAAAATGGGGTAAATGGGACTCTTTATATCATTCCTTTTGCAGTACCCCATGCTACAATGGAAAATTCAAGAAGATTTAAAGGAATGGACATGAATAGAATAGCTTCAAAAGGAGGATTTATATCCAATAATATAATCAACACCATTAAATCTATTAAAGTAAGTGCTGTAGGGGATTTCCACTCCACAAAACCTGGAAGTAATCCTGGTATTGAAAGTGTTTTTTGCTCTAAAAAACCATCTAATGAAAGCTATTTAATTGCAAAATACATTACTGATGATACCTCATCTAAAATGATATGTCATAATGAGGCAGGTAGCATTTATAATGGAGCACTGGAAGATGAATGTAACCTTGCAGGAATTCCCGCAGTAACCTGTGAAGTAGTATCAAGAAATGGCGTGGTGGATAACCACAGTCCTGAAAGGTCATATCTCCAGATGGAATCATATTTAAAGTATTTTAACCTGATTTAGTTTTATATGGTTAAAAACAACGACTTCACAGTGATAAAATGTCTTCTTACAAAAAACATGCCTTATTTTCTATTATAATAGCTCTTCCATTTATTCAGGATGTTTTTTACCTTTCATTTGCAGTTATTGGCGCTGCCATAATTGACATGGATCATCATGTTAAAAAGAACAATCTAATAATAATGACTATTTTTGGTATTATACTATTTATTTTACTTTATATGCTTAAATTACCCTATCTAATAGGAATTTCTCTAATTGTAATGGTATTAATTTTCCACTTATCCAGACACAGGGGGTTTACCCATTCTCTATCAGGAATACTGGTTTTATCATCTCTTCTAACTTTTTTTCTTTTAGGACTCTATTCCCTATTTTATGGGCTTAATATTGAAAGTAAAATTTCTCTAATTATAATATCTGTTATTTCAGGAATCATGATCTTAAATAAGAAAATACTATTACCTTTTTTTGTTCTTGTGCTTATCGGAGTAATTATAACTCCTAATACAAATTTAAGTATTTATTATACTTTTTTAGCAATATTAACCGGTTCTTTAAGCCATATAATGCTTGATCTTTTTACCCCCAGCGGAATAGAACTATTCAACCCATTATCGTCAAGAAAGTTCAAAAAATATTTTGGAACTGCTTTATTTATATTATGGGGATTATCATCGTTTATTTTTATTTTTACGTTTAAATATTCTGTTTCTTTATGGTAAGGAACCTGATTAATTAGCACGTGTTTGTATTACAGCGTTCAGGTGAACTTTGATTAATGTTTAATTGGATTTAACTTATTTTTCAAATATTTAATGACACACAGAAAGTGTTATTTTTTTTAGTATCCTTTGTCAGGAAAAAAGAGGTAGATTTATATATCATGTTTTATCATTATAGTTACATGATTCGTGGTCAGATTTTTGAAGGTGGTTAATGGGTTTTTACTCCATTAATCATGGATATTTACGTTAAAAGTCTGAAATTTATACTGTTTGTAGTATTAGGGAGGTTACTCCATGAATATCATATTCAGAACATTTTATGCTGTTGCTTATTTCATTGTACTTATTGCAGAAATAATAAAGGCCACTTTTGACGTGGCGCTTAGAACCCTTAACGGAAAGGTTGAACCAGTAATTGTTGAAATTGAAACAGAACTTAAAAGACCAGTTTCCCAGGTTATACTGGCAAATAGTATAACTTTAACTCCCGGTACCCTTTCAATCGACGTGGACACGAAAAACTGCATAATAAAAGTTGCAACAATTGTACCAAGAGTAAAAGAAGACGTTATTCCATTTGAACCTTACATTAAAGGATGGTTAGAGTAAAAAATACATTATAAAGGTGTTAAAATGGATATATTACTGATATCTAAATATATTTTAATATCGGCGCTAGCATTTTATGCAGTTGCAACTATAAGAATAGCAACCAGGAAAACCATCTCAATGGGGATCGTGGGATTGCTTGGTTTAAGTGCAGCAGTGGCAACATTATTAATTTTAATCCAAAACGTTTATGGAATAGCATTCTGTAAAGATATAGCATATGCGCTGGTTATTTTAGGTCCAGTAGGTACAATAGCATTTTCAAAGGTTATAAGGGGATGGTGAATTGATAGATTTAATTTTCATAAAATCAGCGGCTTTAATAATCGCAGCCGTTCTTATAGCCCTTACTGCAATTGGAATTATTAGATACAAAGACGATATGGAAAGAATATTATATGCACGAGTCCATATGCTTGGTGTAGCTGATATGGGATGCATTGTAGCATTACTTGCTCTTAATGAGCCACTTCTTGCAGTTACATATTTCTTCCTCACACCTTTTGCCTCACATGCCATAGCCAATGCATATTACTACGGAGAGGAAAAAAGATGATTGAATACATATTAATGATTGTAACGGTTTTAGGTGCAGTTATTGCGCTTATCCAGAGAGACCTCCTCAAAGCAGCCATATTAACTGGAGTTCCAGGGGCTGCAATTGCTTTCCTGTTCCAGTTTTTACTGGCCCCGGATGTGGCACTAACTCAGGCCATAGTAGGTACTGCAATAGTGCCTGTATTTATTGCTTTAGCAGTTAAAAAGACACGAAGAATGGAGGAAGACTGAACAGATTTATCTGTAAATGGGGGATTGTCATGATTATAGACTCACAGCTGGCATCGTTCTTCACAGCAGGAGCATTAATAGTAATAGGGATTTATGCATCTCTATTTATTGATAATTTAATTAAAAAAGTAATAGGACTTTTATTTCTGGCAGATGGAGTAAATCTCTTCATAGTCACTATGGGGTACAGAGCTGGTGGAATTGTATATATTTTCCTTCCAGGAATGTCAATAGACTGGTTTGCTCAAAACGCCTCTTATCCATTGCCATTTGCATTGGTACTTACAAGTATTGTTATAGGTGCAAGTACGCTTGCTGTAATGCTTGCTTTAATCATAGTACTTTACAAAAAATACGGATCCATAAAAGCATCCCGGGTTCTAAAAGATAAAGAAAATCAGGTTAAGGGTGATACTTTATGAATCCGCTGATCCCATTAATTGTCATAATACCCATAGCATGTGCACTGCTTTTAAATCTGTTCCATACAAAGGACCGGACTGTTAAAATACTGGCAATTATTGTAGCACTGTTTCTGCCAATCATACCTTTATTTACAAGTTATGGTCTTCATTACTTTGGAGGACATGCTCCATTAGCTGAAAGTCCAGGGTTAGCTCAGGGATTGCCTGCTTCCATTACTGGTTCAGCTTTAAACATATTTCACCCTGCCATTACATATTCATTTGCCAGTGCCCAGCAGTTTTTGTTAATTATACTTGGAATAATAGCATTTTTAGCTGTATTAACTTCTTTAAGTGAGACAAAAAAAGCTTCAGGAGTATATGCATTTTTGATGTTCATGGGAGTTGCGGCAATATCAGCAATTATCCTTTCAGATGACATATTCAACCTCTATGTTTTCTTTGAAATTGCAGCAGTCACGCAGGTAGGAATTATTGTAGCTTCTAAAGTTAAAGAGAACTATGAAACTGCTTTAAAATACATGATTTTAGGCAGTATTGCATCTCCATTGCTGTTACTTGGAATAGCACTCCTTCTTGGAGTAACCGGAAATGTTAATATAACTGATATTGTCTATTCACTAAAAAATGGCCTTGTAAATCCTCAAAGTCCAGTGGTACTTACAGCATGCAGTCTGATAATTTTTGGATGGTTATATGGTTCAGGACTCCCACCATTTCATACCATAAAGTCGTCAGTTTACAGTAAAGCTCTCCCCCATGGTGCTGCACTGCTTCAGGCATTTTCAGTATTTACCTTGGCAGCACTGGGGTTAATAATCATTAAAATATTTGCATTCCTGCCCTTTGCAAAAGTATTCATCATTGCAATATCATTAGCTGCCATGATACTTAGCATAACCATGGCACTGATGCAAACTGATTTTAAAAGGATTATAGGGTACCTTGCAGTTGGAGAGCTTGGTTACATCGGAATAGGTCTGGGACTTGGAACAGCAGCCAGTATTACCGCAGGTCTTTTCCAGGCAGTAAATGAGGCAATTATTACAGCATTCCTGTTTATTGGGTTTGGAACGGTTCTCTATAAAACTCGCCAAAGCGATATCAGAAAGTTAGGTGGAATGATGGTTCAAACACCCGAAGTAGCATTATTAGTGCTTTTAGCAGGACTTGCCCTGGCCGGTGTTCCGCCGCTAAACGCCTTCCAGAGTAAATTTATGTTAATTCAAGCATCGTTAAACGTAGGAATACCTGAATTAGGTATAATCATGATACTTCTAAGTATTGTAACCTTTATGACATTTATGAAAGCGTTTTATGCAATTTACATGCGCCCCAAACCCCGAGATCTTGAAATTAACAGTTCAAAAATACCATATGCAACCATATTCTCCCTGGTTGTATTACTAATAGTCTGTATTATACTGGGCCTGTTCCCGCAAATAGCAACCAATTATTTACAACCCCTGGCAAACAGCATAATATAGAGGGATTATATGAGCCTTTATGACATTATAATAAGTAAAATAAAACAAATTCAAGGAAAAGATGCAGAAGATGGACCTGTAACCAGCATTGCAGCTTCATCAACATTGGCAGCAGAAATAACGCTTTTATCATCCATTTTAGTTGCAGTTATAATGTTAAGATATTATAGTAATGCTTTAATGGTCATTGCAGTACTTCTGGTAATGGCAATAATAGTTTCTGCCATGCCAATAATGCCAAAATTAAAAACTGAACAGAATGATTCTCTAAACCGCATGATTTTCTACGTGGTCCTGGCACTTGGAATTATCACAACACTGTTCTACTGGGGAGGTTTAAATGTCTGAAGGAATACGAAACCTTATCGCCAGTATTTCTCTGGCCTTTTTTGCAGTTACACTGTTTCAAACAATAATTGGGTTTGACCAGCTACTTATACCTGGTATAAATCAAATTTATAACTGGATAGGCCCTCAAATTGCTCCTAATGCTGTTACAAATGTTATATTTGACTGGAGAGGTTATGATACCCTTGGGGAAGCACTCATACTTGTAACTGCAGTGGTTGTAACTCTTCTGGCGTTTGGAAGAGGAAGGGTAGATCTTGGAGGAGATGATGAATGAGTATAATCCTTAAATTATTCGTGTTTCCAATTTCACTCATAATAATCTGTTTAGGAATAAACACCATCCTTGGAGGACATATAACTCCGGGAGGAGGTTTTCAAGGAGGTGCGATGATAGCAGGAGGATTAATATTCTGTATCATTGTATACGGGCTTTTAAAAAGTCCTTTTAAACTTACACATAATTTCATGGCCTCAATGGAAAGTGCAGGAGCTTTAGGATTTGTAATTTTAGGACTTGCAGGTCTGTTCTTTTCAGGCTTTTATCTGTACAACCTGGGAGTGGATCTCTATGGTATAGTCCCTTTGGCAATTCAAACAGTATTTAACTACCCCGACCCAATAAATGCAGGTATAATCCCCTACCTTAACTTTGTAGTTGCTATAAAAGTTTTAGTGGGTCTGAGTGCTGTTGTAATAGCTTTTTTAGGGAGTGATAAAGTTCATGGGGAGAATGAACAATGATTTTCTATGCTGGTCCCCTGGTAATGGGATTCTTATTAGGGTTTATATTAGGAACCAGGATTAAAACAGTTCCAGAAAGTAAATTGAAGTTTGATAGAGTGGTTTATGCTATCGTGGTGATTGCAGCAATTATAGTAGCATACTTCTTAGGGCCTTTCCCTTACTATAAGGACGGTCCATTTGCATCAGGATTTGTATCTGCCATTATAGGAATAATAATTGGGAAATTAACGCTTGGAAGGTAAAAAAAGCTGCTAATTAAATTGTAACAATTAAACAGAGCCTCCAAGCGCAAAGTGTTTGCATGCTGTCAAATCTTTGGTTTGGCGCAGCAAAAAACGAAGTTTTTTGCATGCTTTGTTTTCGGAGGATGTAATAAAATCTCAAAAAAATTGATTTGGAGTTACAGCAAAATATAGTGAGTACACTAAAAGTAAGCAAATAATATCAGAGGGCAAAATCATGTTTTTATCAACTAAAAAATGCAAAGGCATTGGAGAATGCATAAAAGAATGCCCAACAGGTGCAATAAGAATGATTGAGGGCAAACCATTTAGCTGTATTACCTGCGGTGCTTGTGCTGAAGCATGCCCCAACAGAGCCATATTTAAAAACAAATACGGAGGCTTTGTTATTGATAGAGCAAAATGTAATGCATGTGGAGTTTGTGAATTAACATGCCCCATAAACAGCATTACTATTGAAGGCGACATGGTAAAAGGAATCTGTTCCATGTGCGGGATATGCGCAGATAAATGCCCTGCAGGCGCCAGAGCAGATGTTCATGATATAATTGAATACAGGCAATTAAAATTCCTTGAATCATTAAATCTCACAACTCCGCCCCAAATAAGAGTTAAAAAGGAAGATACAAAAGCAATTCGAACTAATGTGCTTACAAATACCGAAAAATGTACCCTGTGTGGACGATGTGAATATTACTGCCCAACAGATGCCATAGAAGTTGATATTAAACCCGGTATATGTACAGAGTGCAGAGTTTGCGAAGATGTCTGCCCTGCTGATGCCATACAAGATACAAGCATTAACCCTGAAAAATGCACATTATGTCTTAAATGCGTCAGGGAATGTCCAAATAATGCAATTTACATTGACGATTTTAAAATAAAAATTAAAAAAGCAGAAAACAAAGGAGAAGTAAAAGGAAGTATCATATCCTGCCTGAACTGTGGTTTATGTGCTGATGCATGTAAAAGCGGTGCATTAAAAAGGGTAAATGGAAAAATACGTTACGATCCTTCGCTTTGCGATGAATGTGATACCATGGAATGCCTGGATGTATGTCCTGTAGGGACACTCAGGTTATCAGAGGACCATGTATGCAGAATAAAGGGATTCTGTGTTTCATGTGGAAGATGTGTCAGAGCATGCGATGTAAATAAAGCAAGAAGCTTTAAAAACGTCACCTGGGATGGAACCGTAACTGATGACTGTATATCCTGCGGAATATGTGCAGAATTATGTCCAAAAGGTGCAATAACCCTTAAAAGAGGAAGTATTGATGTAGATCTTGAAAAATGCATTTTATGCGAAAAATGCGCAACCCACTGCCCGGTGGATGCAATTCCCAAAACCACAATGCACAAAAAAGCCATCAAAGACGGATTCGTATTTATTGAAAATAAATTATGTATGAACTGCAAACTATGTGTTAAAACATGTCCAGAAGAAGCAATTTTTGAAGATGAAAACGGCAGGATTATTGTAGACGATTCAAAGTGTATATACTGCGGTGCGTGTAATAATGTGTGTCCTGCAAGGGCCATATTATTTGAAAGGGAATTTGAGGTATTACAATGAAAAATATAGTCAGAATTATCCTGGAGGGAACATATAGCAACATAATGAGAATTCTTTTCGCATCAGATAGAGTAACAGACATGGAACTTCGAAATAAAATCCTGGAAGGCAGTATTGCACCTACAGATAAGGTTGCTAAAATACCGTGCATAGGTTGTGCTGGATGTAAAAATGTGTGCCCAACAAGCGCAATAGAAATGGTAAAACTTGAAGAACCCGTTGAATTAATAGAAGGACTTATTAAAGAAGAAATACCTGTTTTAGACAGTTTAAAATGCGTAAATTGTTATTATTGCCATGATTTTTGCCCGCTTTACGCTTTATTTGGAGAAGCAGGCACCATACATCCAAATGATGTGGGAGCTGTTGAAGAAAATATAAAAGAACTGCTTAAAAAGCCAGTTAAGATATCTGACGATAAAATAGCATTTATATCTCAATACCTTTCTGACAATGCAATAATCAGAAAAAGAGAAAACAAAGGTAATTAACTAATCAAGAGGGATGAATTTGGGTTTAAAATCATATTCAAGAGGAAGAGCAGTACACGTTATGCTTGTATACACTGGAGGATGCAACGGATGTGATATTGAAATAGTAAACTGTATATTCTCACCTAAATACGACGCAGAACAGTATAAAGTCTTTTTAACATGGAATCCAAGGGAAGCTGATGTTCTACTTGTAACCGGGCCTGTTACCCGGCATACAGAAGCACCTTTAAAAGCAATTTATGAAGCAATACCCGAACCTAAAGCTGTTGTTGCTGCAGGTGCCTGTGCAACAATGGGTGGAGTTTATAAAAACATTAACGGAGATATACCATCTGAAGAGATTGCAGGACCGGTTGATAAAATTATACCTGTAGACGCTAAAGTCCCTGGCTGTGCAGTAAGGCCTGAAGATGTTATTTCAGGTTTGGTCAGAGCTTTACCCCTATTATTAGATGCAGATTAAATTACCAGAACTATTTTTGCAAGGAGTGTCATTATGGATAACAATAACAAAATCACAGACAAAATGATCGAGACAGAAGTTCCCATAGGAATAGTTCACTCTGCTGCAATTGAACCATACAGAGTGCGATTATTTGTTGAGGATGAAATTATAAGAGATGCTGAAGTAACAGTAGGTGTCAATCACAGAGGAATAGAAAGAATAATGGAAGGATTACCTGTTGAAAAGGCAAACAGCCTCACTGAGAAAATATGTGGAATCTGTTCCAACAGCCACCTCTGGAACTCATGTCTTGTTGCAGAAAAAGGGCTTGAAATTGATGTCCCTCCACGTGCAGAATATATAAGAATCATCATGGAAGAACTGGAAAGATTACACAGCCATATGCTTTATTTAGCTCATGGTAGTGAAGTATTGGGGCATGAAACTTTTGCAATGAGGCTTTTTTATATAAGAGAAACTGCAATGGAACTTCTAAGAATGATAGGAGGTAACCGTGTTCAGTATGGTGCTTCCATCATAGGCGGTGTAAGACCGCGCTGTGATCTAAATGAAATGAGAATAAAAAAGATCAACGAGGGCATGGATTACATTGAAGAGAAAATTGCAGAATTTGCTGATAGATTCATGAGAGATCCGATGGTTATGTCCCGTATATCTGGAGTTGCAGCAATTACGAGGAAAGATGCCAGAAGATTAGCTACAACCGGCCCCACACTTAGAGCAACAGGTATTGAAGTTGATTTAAGGCGAGATATGGAACAATATGAACCTTTTGAATTTGATGTGATTACCCAGGATACTGGAGATGTTAAGGCAAACCTTTTGATGCGTATTTTTGAAATTCCAGAGGCTGTAAAAATAATTAGACAGGCTGTTAAAGACCTTCCAGATGGGAAAATAACCAATAGAAGCTGGGAAATGCAGGATACAGGCATTATAAGAAGTTACATAGAAGTGCCAAGAGGTGAGCTCTATCACTCTTACAGTATAGAGGATGGGAGAGTAAGAAGTTCTATTGTCCGGACACCCTCAATAACAAATGTTAACACAATGGAGTTTGCATGTATCGGAACTCATATAACCGATGCACAATTAGCAATTGTTCAATGTGATCCCTGCTTTACATGCACTGACCGTGCGGTTCAAATAGTGGATCATCCGCTTAAGAAAAATAAGAACAGAATTTAATCAGCTTAAAAAACTGATTTATTTTTATAGTGATAGAAATTATAATAAATCTTAGGAAGTGTCAGAATGGATACAACAATGATTATAAGTTCGGTTGTGGCAGTAATTGGAACATTGATTATAGCATTTGCAGTCAGTATCTGGCTTCCAGGTATTGAAAGGAAATTCGTTCATGCAAGGATTCAGCAAAGGGTTGGACCCCCAGTTTCAAGTCCCGGATTCATGGCCCCCATCAAGTTCTTCTTTAAACAGACTTTAACACCCAACTCTCCGATGCCCAGATTGTATAACGCACTTCCACTTATCAGTTTAATTATAGTAGTATTCATATTACTGGCAATAATACCTCAATTATACTTTTTAGGGGCTTTAGCAAGTATTATAGCAGTTATAGGGCTGCTTAAAGTTGAAGAAATAATGTACATGTTCATGGGTTCGCTTTCAAAATCAGTATTATCAGTGAGTATGCCATTTCCAGACCTTGTAAAAGGTGCTAAACATGTTAATACCACAAGATCTTTTATTGAAGAGCTAAGTAGCCTCCGTGCATTCCGCCTTATAGCTTTCGGGTCTTTCCCACTTTACATTGCACTATTTGTACCTGTAGTTATGTCTCAAAGCTTATTCATAGGAGATATAGTGGTATATCAACAGTTGCACGGCCCAGTGCTCTTTACTGTTGCCGGGGCCATTGGTGCAGTTGTCTACTTCATTGGTTTCATGATATTTTTAAACGAATACCCCTTTGCCATAATGAAAACCAGAGCAGATGTTATAGAAGGACCCCTACTGGAGTACATGTCAAAATACAGAGCATACACCTATATCACTCGAGGATTGCTGATATTTGTGCTTGCAAGCCTGTTTACAACCATGTTCCTTGGAATTCCACCAAACATATTTAGCCCTGGAATAATGGTGACAGTTGCTGTTGCAGTAATATTCCCCATAGCAATGGCGGTGATGAGCACATTCTCCCCGGTATTCACATTCAGGCAGTTCTACCCAGTAGTAGCTGCAACATCAATATTAGGAGTGCTTGCACTGGTTGCAGCTTTTTTATAACCCTTAACTTGATAAAAACAAAATTAATTCACATCAAAGGACAGGATGAACATGAAATTCGTAGTAAGACCTCAACACATTGTAAGTCTCGGCGGATATATTGTTGAAGTTAATTTCCCTTACAGAAACATGATTGTAGTTAATCCCACAAATGAACCTATAAAAGTAGACCTTCCTATATTTAACACTGAATGGATCGAAGAACATAGAAAATTAGGATTAGATATAACTCCTACAAAAGATGAAGACTCATTTTTACGTATATGGAGAAAAGAAAAAGCTAAACTGGAAAAAATTAAAGAAAGATCTTCATAAATTCCTTCTATTTAAAGTTTCAGTCACTAAATCTTTTTTATTTCTTTTATTTGGGTTTTAAGTTCGGGAAGTACTTGCCTCAAATAAAAATAAAGATTATTTTGATTTTGCACCTATAAATTCCATATCTTTCATTATGACTGGCTTTATTTTCTCTTTTAAGCCACGGGGAGTCACAATTTCCACTTTAAATCCCACCAAATTGGAAAGATGTTCTTCTAAATCAGTAAATTCTAAAAAATCAGGTGTTTTTTTAAAAGTTACCATTAGATCCGTTTGAATTTAAAATGGTAACTCATTTCATTAATTCTCTTCCAATTGAAAATGCATTTCCCAGACGCTTTCCTATACCATAATACGCCCTAAATGAAGGATCGTATAAAAACGGTTTAATCTGTTCTATATCTGGATCTCCATTATCTAATACACTTTCATCAACTTTTACATCCACAATTTCCCCAGTAAAATGAGTATGTAACCCTAATTCTGCAGTATGTACCAATTTACATTCTAAGACTATTGGAAATTCTTCAATATATGGAGCATCTACTTTTTCACTTTTTACAGGCGTTAAACCGGTAACATCAAATTTATCTTCATTCTCTCCAGATGCCATTCCAAAGTAGTCTGCTTCTTTAATGTATTTTTCTGAAGGGATATTTACTGTAAATGCCTCTTTATTCTTGATATTTCCATGACTATAAGTCGCTTCCCTTAGAGAAATTGAAACACACGGTGGAACGGAACAGGATATTCCTCCCCACGCTACATTCATTGCGTTTGGTTTTCCATCCTTATCATACGTCCCAATTATAAAAACAGGAGTTGGATATACAATTGTTTTTGCACCAATGGATTTTTTCATATTTATCACCTTTTTGCGAATAATTTAAAGACTGTAAACATTCAATTCTCTTAAAAGCCTATCTCTTTCATCTTTAAGTTTTTTCACTACTTTTTCATCGCATTTACCATTTTTCTCTAAATGAGCGATAGTAATGGTTATAGCTTCCAGATTAGCCTCATTTTGATTTACTGACATTTTGACCCTTCTTAATTTAACAAAGTTTATTTAAATTATTTAAATATTAGTAAAAAGAATTATTTAAATCTTCTCAAAACTTAGATAAATGGGCTACAATCTTTTAATTAACAGTGTAGCTAAATAATAACTTTAATTTTAAAGAAAATATCCTGTATACTATCTATTTCTTCTCAGCTTCCTCTTTTAAAGCCTGATTCATCAGTTCAAAACCAGATTCTGTATCTTTTAACATACTTGAAAGAATCGGGACTAATAACCCACTAAATCTTTCTTTTTGAATAAACAATACTTTATTATCATTTATTTTTTTAATAATTAAGCCATGTTCTCCATCGAAAAGCTTTGGAATCCATAATTTCCCTAACCATCTTAACTCTTGTTCTGGTTGAAATTTAATTATTTTAGGCTTAAATTTCATCCCATTTGAGTTTGGAGGCTTAATAAAAACTTCGATTTGTGATCCTTCCTGCTGGTTTCCAGATATTTCTTTAATAAATGGATTCCACTTTGGAAAATTATCAAAATCAGTGATAATATCCCAAACTATGCTTGCAGAAGCATTAATTTCGATTTCTGTGTAAATTTCTTTCATACACATATTTATAGTTCTTATTATGCAAATAATTTATGCCATATGGTTAAAAGAACAAAAAATGAGTTTAAATTAGAACTAATTTTCCTTTGGCCCGATATATTCTGTTATTTTTCTTGCTACTTTAAGTGCAAGCGCTGCAGTAAGCAGTATTGTAGGTAAACCCTGTGAACGAGGTGCTAATGAGAGATCTGCAACCCATAATCCTTCAGGTAGCCATGAAGGCTTCATTGAATCCACATCATCTACTTTTAGAGGGACTGTACCTCCTAAATGTCCTCCATGATGCATTCCTTTAATATATGGACCTGAAACACCTGCAGATTCCAGAATTTTTTTAGCTTCACCAACCGCCTCATCAAGACGAATATGATCCTCTCTCTTAACGGTTTTTTGCACTTTTCCATCAGCAAAAACTGCCCCCTCTTCAATATCTGCAAGTTTAACCATCATTCCAACTCTATCATTTATAGAGACATTTTTCCATGGTTTATGGAATAAGTGAGAGAGAATATCAAGATAAGGAGAGAGAATATAATCCTCATGTTTTGTATACCACACCATAGGTGGTTCTTTAATCTGATCGGCCCCATTTAAGACGCCGCCTAATGTAAGGACAATGTCTGCCCATAAATTATCCCTGGCAGGTAGTCCTGAAGCTTTTAATATTTGTGCTGTGCCAATTCCACCTGCAGCTAAAACTACAATATCTGCTTTTACGGTTCTTGATTTAACAACAACTCCTTTAACCTGACCATTTTCGATTATAACTTTTTCAACCGGTGAAGATGTTTGCAATAATGCACCTTTTTTAATTGCATCATCTAAAAATCTTCGAGAATCCCACCTTGCACCAGTGGTACATCCCAGCTCACATAATCCGCAGGAAATGCATTTAACGCTGTCTACTGCTTTTGGAGTCACTTTAGGTTTCAGGCCAAGTTTCTCCGCAGCTTCAAACATGCTTCTGGTTACTGGCCGCCATCTTTTCTTTGGAAATTCAGTTATACCTATATTTCTTTCAATTTCTTCAAATTCAGGTGTAAGATCAAGCCCTATTTCCTTTAATCCATGTTCAGCACGTACCATATTACCACAAGAGAGTACTGTAGAACCGCCTGTGGTCATGCCCCTGAACAGTGCAAGATCATTTGCTGAGCGAGTTACAGCATAATGTGGGAAAAGGGGAGTGATTATTTTCTCACTTAAAAGACCGGTTTTCCTTAAAGGCTCAGCTAATTTTAAAAGCCCTCTTAATGGTTTAAATTCTCCTCCTGCTTCCAGTATTATGACCTCAAATCCATTAGCTGCTAATTCACGTGCAGCCGTTGCTCCTCCAGCTCCAGTGCCTACAACTATTGATCTCATTTTTTTACCTCATTTATACGGGCTATACATTCAGATGCGCCTTCAGTAATTCTCTCTTTAAACTGCATATCCACGTTTTCATTTAAGCCGCTGACCACGCCTTCATCTGCAGCGCTTAAAACCATGCAAGCTTCCCGAGTGTAATATTTAGATAAAGCACATCTATTTACAACCATAATTATATTTCCGCCTTTATTTTCTATTTTAAATTCTATTCCAAGTATTTTGTAAAGTACCCTTGCTGCAAGTTCAAGATCCTTAAAATCATCGCCAACTCCAAGTTTCAGGCGAGCATCTCGTCCTAATTGATAACCAACCTTAAACATAGCCTTTCTTCCAAATTTAATAGCGTTTTCATATCCTAATTCTTCAATTAATGCTTTAACTCGTCTATTATGTGCCTTAGTCATTATGGTTCTTCTTTCTTCTAAACTACCTTTTAGAACCTCATCTTTTTTATCAATTATTTTTTCAGGCGCATGCTGCTTTAAAACATCATTTAGCCCGTTGATTGTCTTTATAGCCACATTATCCAGTTCTTTTTTTAAAATAAAATCCGGAAGCCATAACGAAGCGATTTTTAGTGGAATGTTCATGAATGCACCTCAATATGGCCATAATACCGTACATATTCAGGCTTAGTTCCAGATCCATAAATGAAATCAACAACATCTTCAAAACGCTTAATAATCGCTTTTCGTTTAAGTTTAAGATTTGCAGTTAGTTCAACACCTATTGAAAGATCATTATCCAAAATAACCCACTTTTTAATCTCTTCTGGGCGAGAAAGTCGTTTATTTATTTCTTTAATATAACCCTGGAGATTATTTAACTTATCCGGTTCATCTGACCATATAAGCACACTACAGTAAGGTTTTCCATCGCCAATTACCATTGCTTCATCAATTCCAGGAATGTTTTTAAGCATTCCTTCAATTTTTAAGGGACTGATGGTTTTTCCATAGGAATTTACCAAAACTTCCTTTTTACGGCCAGTAATTACAAGACTTCCTTCAGGTGTCATATGGCCCAAATCACCAGTGCAAAGCCATCCGTCTTTAAAAAGAGAACTTGAACTTTTTTTAAAATAGCCTAAAGTCACCTGTGGTCCCTTTACCAGTATTTCACCATCTACATCTATACTAATGTCAGTAGATGGAAGAGGCTCACCCACTGTTCCTATTCTGTTTCTTCCAATCCTGTTAATAGTTACAAGCGGTGCTTCTGTTAATCCATAGGCATTATAGACTTCAATATTCATTTCATGGTAGGATTGAAGCAAATCATCGCTTACTGGAGCAGAACCAACAATCAGTTGGGCGCATCTGTCAAGACCTGTTTTTTTTAGAATTTGTCTTTTAATCAACTTTCCTAAAATCTTCTTTAAAATCCCGCTGGAGGTAGAGTATATTTTACCCATTTTTGATTCCTTCACACTGCACCACACTTTTTCATAGAAACGGGGAACTGAAAAAAATATTTTAGGCCTTACTTTCCGGAGAGCCTTTGCAAGATCATAGAAATCTTCTAAAAAATAAAGATTTAATGATGCCGGTGCATAATAAGGTGAATAAATTCCCATAATTCCCTCCACTACATGATTCATTGGAAGGAATGAAAGATAAGATACTTCACTAATTCGATCTTTCCATGGGGGCATTGAAGCAATAAATTCCGCCATCCACCGAAGATTTCCATGCGTAAACACAGCCCCTCGAGGTTTTCCAGTAGTTCCAGAAGTATAACGGATGGTGGCGATATCATTAAAATTTAATGGTGCATTAGTTATGTTTTTTTCATTTTTTCCCATTTTAAGGAATTCATTCCAGGATATAATATTAGAATGCAGGTTAATATCTCCACTACAGAATGAAATAACTGAAATATCTAATTTAAGCTTTTCTAATTCTTTTAAAAGTCCTTCAGTGCCGGCAAAAAGAACACTTACTTCGCTTTTATCCAGTATTTCTTTAATTTCGTTTAAGGGGCTTGTATAATAAAGTGGTACGCTTACACAACCGGATAAACCAGCTGCAACATCAACAGTGAGATAACGGGTGCTGTTAAATCCAACAATCGCTACTCTATCTCCCTTGCCAATTCCCATGCTTTTAAGTGATTTTGTAGCAGCAAGCATGTCCTGATAAATTTCAGTTGATTGTCGATGCTTAACTTCGCCTTTTCTTATATCATAATAATTAACAGACTTGTTTCTGCCTTTTAGTCTGAATAAAACCTGCTCATGAACTGTACGGTCAGATCGGTGGAAAAACCCATAATAAACTGCAAATTCAAGGATTTTAGGCATTAAATCCTGCCATTTATATTTATAAGGCCCTAATAATTCATCTGCATTATCCCTTTGATATTCTCTATTTTCATTGAAATAAGGGGAAAGAGTATCCATGGTTTCAAGCAATTTAGCGGTCCCTTTTCCAAATAAATGACCCATAGATACGACTTTTTGAATAAATGAAGCATTTAACGGCATGTAGATAGGATCGTTAAGTTTAACATCAATATTTTCGTTGCTCCATGCTTTAACAAATTTAAGAAGTTCTTCTATCGTTGGAAGAGATTCATTTGGTGCTGTCAGATGAAAAGTCTTATTCACTGCTCGCTTATCAAAAGTCAGATTTATGACTGCATCTGCAACGTAATTTACAGGCACTAAATTAATTTTCATTGAGCTGGAGACCGGAATTAAAGGTAATTTTCCGTTTAAATAGAGCCGAAGTGGTACATATAACGTATTAAACGTTTTAATATATCCTGTGGAAGAATCCCCTACAATCATGCTCGGACGAAAAATAGATATGTCAAATGATGATTTTCTTACTCGGGCTTCGCTTTCAAATTTGGTTTTTTCATAATCACTTAAAAATCCATATTCTGAAGTTAGAGAATCCTCAAAAATAATGCCCATTTTTCCTCCAGCAACATAAGCAGTTGATACATGAGAGAATCGTTCCAACCCATGGTCTTTATGAGCTAATTGGGCTAATTTTAGCACATTTTGAGTTCCCTGTACATTGATTTTTTGTAATTTTTCTAAAGAAGATTTAAGACTCCAATCTGCAGCAGTGTGAATTACATGAGTAACCGTCAGAACAAGCTTTTCATATTCATTTTTTTCCATTCCAAGTCCATTTTTTGATATATCACCATTAACTACATGAATTCGATTACCTATTTCCTCTAAAAGTTCTGGAAACTCCCACCATGCCCTATATAACCTATTTACAGCATCTTCTTTATTTTTACCCCTTACTAAAGCGATGATTTCATGATCATAATGTTTAATAATACGTAAAGCAATTTGTGTCCCTAAAAAGCCATTAGCACCTGTTAATAATATAGATCTGCTCATGTTCTCACTTTCCATCCCCTTTTTTGGAGGAAGTTCCTAAGTATTTCAGGGTTTTTACTGGCACGGCTCAAATGGTGGATAAATCCATTTTTTAATTTTTCCTGCTGTATTTCAGGATTTTCAAGCAGTTTATCAACCTTTTTTTCTAATTTATGCCAGATTTCAGGTGCCATGTAATCTAATAAATAATCTTCTATTCCAAGTTCCATGTAAAAGCCTCTAAGACGTGTATCATGCCCTATAGCTATTTGGGGAACTTTAGCTTCAAGAGATAAAACTCCACCATGATAACGAGAAGTTACAAGTAAATCAAGACTTCTAAGGATATTTGTCATCTGTGATGCATTAAATTCCCGGGACGAGAATATTTTCGCCATTTCAGGGTCTTTCATTTTATTCTTTACACTTATAGCTATGGGCTCATCCAGTTCCTCCATGCAAATTAGTGCTATCCTTTTTCCATGCTTTTCAACTATTCTATCTGCAACTTTCGCCCATCTACTGGCCAGTCTTTCAGTTTCCTGAATTCTTTTTTGGGAGCGGGAGAAATAATAAGGCCATTTATATTGATTCTCCTTTTTGCCCCACGGACGCATTACAACAGGCCATAAATAGAAATCTATGGGTGCCAGACCTGCTACCCCCAAATTAGACGGATGCCATGTTTCTCTTAAAATATTAGCATCCTCCTTTAGGGGCTTAAATGTAAATGCACAGTCAGCTGTTACGTCAATAGGAGCCTTTACCCCAATTTTTTTAAGTTCTTCTGCTGCTAATTTTGTTCTTGTTAAAATCAGATCAGTTTTACTTGCTTCCCGTTTAACTAAACGCCTGTTAAAAGGAGATAAATGACCAGCATCTACTGCATAAGCAATGCTTGGCTTTTTAAAATTTTTTGCACACCTGGTGGCCCATAAAAAGGCCCATAAAAGTGCTGAAGTCCATGTGTCCATATAGCAGCTTCCCTCAACTAATAAAAGAACATCGTGTTCTTTAACCAGTCTTCTGATATCAAAAAAGAATATTGGATGAATAGGAGCAATCTTTAAATACTCATCTTCCTTAAGATAACGCCTTAAATTAACTTCATTTAGTGTGGGAACAGTAATTTTAACTTTCAGACCTAAAATAGACCTTATATCATCTATTATTGAAAGTAATCTTGCTTCAGAACCTGTATTATTGGCGCCGTTATAGCCAGCTAAAAGAACTTTTAGAGATTTTTTCATAGCATTTCAACCATATTAATTATTTAAGAAGATCTTAATATTATAAATACTTGAAAAATAAATAGTAATCGGTATTATTTTTGTATTTTAATCCTTTTTAACCTTTTATTATCAATTCTAAGACATTTTTACAGGAATAAATTACACTTGGTACTCCAGAAGGGCCTACCCAATGGCCTGCATGATAACACTCTTTAATGAAAGAAATTCTCTGTTTCCACTTACCTAAATCATTCATGGGATCACTTTTTGTTAACTCATCTTTCTACAAAGCCTAATTTTAAAGAACATGTAATATGTATTAATTAATGAAATACCAAAAATATTTCAAAGGGAAAAATTTGGGGCGTATATCAATGAAAAACTATTTTAAAGTAGCTGTTTGTCAGTTGAAGGTAGTTGATGATAAAAAATCTAACGTTAATCAGGCGCTGAAAATGATTAAAACATCAGCAAAAAACAGTGCAGATATAGTTATTTTACCAGAAATGTTCAACTGTCCCTACGATAACACTAAATTTAAAGAATATGCTGAAATTAAAGAGGAAAGTATAACTCTTAAAGCAATATCTAAAGCTTCAAAGGATAACAATGTTTTAATTGTTGCCGGTTCCATTCCAGAATTAGATAATGATAAAATTTACAATTCCTGTTTTATTTTTAATAATTATGGGGATTTAATAGGTAAATACAGAAAAATGCACCTTTTTGATATAGATACTCCTGAAATTAAATTTAAAGAATCAGATACTTTAAGCGCCGGAAATCAGATAGGTGTTTTTGATACACAGTTTACAAGAATTGGAGTTGCAATCTGTTATGATATAAGATTTCCAGAATTATTAAGGATTATGGCACTTAAAGGGACACAACTATTTATTATACCTGGAGCTTTTAATATGACCACAGGCCCTGCGCACTGGGAATTATTGATACGTGGTAGAGCAGTTGATAACCAGGTTTTTATAGCTGCAGCATCACCTGCAAGAAATAAAGAACTTTCATATGTTTCTTACGGCCACTCAATGATTACAGGACCATGGGGTGATGTAATAGCAAGAGCAGACGAAAAGGAAGGAATTATTTATGCAGATATTGACCTGAATAAACTAAAAAAGGTAAGAAATGAGCTGCCATTACTAAAAAATAGAAGAGATGACATGTATTGCATAATTGAAAAATAATATTCGTTTGATAAGATCCTACAAATCTCCTCTTTTAACAAACTTTAATGCAGCGGAATTCATGCAGTATCTTTTACCAGTCGGTGGTGGGCCATCATCAAAAACATGGCCTAAATGTGCATCGCACAGGGAACATAAAACCTCAGTTCTAACCATAAAATGACTTGTATCGGTTTTAGTTTTAATATTTTCTTCTGCAACTGGTTTAAAGAAGCTTGGCCAGCCAGTACCTGATTCAAACTTGGTTTTTGAATCAAAGAGATCTATATCACAGCAAACGCATTTATAAACCCCATCTTCATGGCAATCGTGATATTTTCCAGTAAAAGCAGGTTCTGTACCCTGTTTCCTTGCTACATTAAATTGCTGAGGGGTAAGAATCTCTCTCCACTCATCATCTGTTTTTACAATTTTTTCCTTTAACTCAATTTTTTTTAATTTAACCGAGTAAATAGGGATTTTTTCAGATTGTGCACTGGTTTTCATAGTAATAATCTGTATTTTTTTTGCTAAATATTTTTATAATTTCATTTTTAAATTAGAGGATAAAATTTAATGAAAAATGCTCAAAACATTTATACCAGAAGTTGTTATATCCATAGATAATGAATGATAATATCTCTGTTTTACACTGCAAGCTCAAAAAATATGAGAGAAAATCCAGACAAAAATCTAAAGACGGTAAACAACAGGTTAGCAGAAGATATATGATCCCTGTTAAAAGGGACCAGATTGAAGGTACTAAATTTCAAGAAGTAGATGATATAGTCATATTATGTAAAGAAGAGTTTGAACATGAGTTACAAAAATCAAAGGTCATGGATTTAAGTCATGAAAAGCTCAAACAATCTCTTAAAAATAAAGAACTGCAACTAATAGATTTAAAAGAACAGATCAATGAAAATAATAGTATAGATGATCTGAAGAAGAATTTAAATAAAGAATTTCAATTAAAGCTTAAAAATACTGCAAATGAATACAAAACTGAAATAAAAGCGCTTAATGATAAAATAAGAGAGCTTGAAAGGGAATTAAAAAGATTAGAAAATTTAAGGGCTTTGGAAAAAGAATCTTTAAAAATTAAGCTTCATGAAATTGAATTAGCCAGTGATAAATACGATAGGTTAAAGAAAAGTCACGAACTTTTGTGGGATGTTGTCCAGGAAAAAGACAAAATTATAAGGGATTTAGAAAAAAGAAGCGTTGTAGGTAACTTAATTAATAAAATAAGAAAATAGAGTTATTTTTCATGTTATTGGTGTAATCTATTTGCTGAGTTTCTTTAAAGCTTTATTTGCTACTTTTTTAAAATCTTTATCGCCTGTTGCAGCTCTTCTAGCTTTTTTAATAGGATCCATTGCTCTTTCATCACCTAAATCTCCAAGAGCTTTTAGTGCTGCCATTTTTACTCCCCAATCTTCGTCTGTTAAAGTTTTAATCAGGGGAGCCACAGCTTTTACATCTCCTATTTCTCCAAGTGCTTTTGCAGCGAATTTTCGGACTGCAAAATTTTCATCATTTAAAACTTCAATCAGGGTGTCCACCACGCCTGGATCTCCAATATCTTTAAGTGCAAGAGTTGCATATTTTTTTGTATTTCCATTTTCATCACTTTTTAGGGCGCTGATAAGGGGTTTTACTGCAGGTTTACCTATTAATCCAAGGGATTTAGCAGCTTGAAACCTTACCTCCGGATTTTCATCATTGAATGCCTTAATTAAATGTTCAATTCCCTTAGAATTTCTGGACCTGCCAATTTCTTCTGCGGCATTTTTTCTTACTTCAACATCCTTATCCTTCAACTTTTTAATAATTTTATCCATTTAATTATCTCCATCATGTTTTTAGCTAAAATTCAGTTTATAAATGAAACTCGAAACTCATAGAATTTTTTTTATACGTCCAAAAACTTCCATAGTCCTTTCTTCATCAGAATACATAACTTTGAAACTAAACTAAACCCATCTTTCATATTCATTAATTTTGAACTTAATTCATATAAATTTGCACAACCTGGAACATGAGTGAAAGAGTAATGTATTAAAAAGATATTTTACAAATACTAAAAGGGGACCATGAAAGTTAATAATATGAAAGCAGCTGTATTCGATAATTCAGGGACACTCATAGAAAGATACCGTGTTTTAAAAGATGTCCAGACAGGCTTATTATGCGATGATGTAAGTTCTCTGGACCTTGTTGATAATGGAATTGAAAGAGCGCTTGTAGTCCTGCAGACAGACCCTGGAAAATGCATAATCAATGCAAATCCAAACCAGACCATATTTGAATTTATTAATAGAAATAAAATAGATATTTCCATAAGTTACGCTGCAACTGAAATTAAAAAAGAAGAAATTATGGACGCTATCAAAAATGACGTGTCCCTTGTAAAAGACATTCAGGACACCATTAATGCAGTAAAGGCTAAAAATTATAATGTGGAGCTATGTAGTGGATCTGGAATTATTGTGGCGCTTAATATGCAAAAAATTGAGTTTACAGTATCTTCAGGAGGAAAGGTATTTCCAGAAGTGCGAGATGTAATTAAAGAACTCCAAAATCGGGGTATTGATATTTTTATTGCTTCAGGAGATAGAAAAGGATCTCTACAAAAGTTAGCAGAGTATACTGGAATACCAAAAGAAAATGTATTTGACACTGCTGATTCATGGAAAAAAATGGAAATAGTTAAAGGATTAAAACGAAATTATAAGGTTATGATGGTTGGAAACAGTGTAAATGACATATTTGCACTGAAAGAAGCAGATATTGGTGTTTTAACAGAGCAGCAAAAAGAAAATAATCCCAAAAAGGTTTATGATGCTGCAGATATTGTTGTAGGGAACATAAAAGAGATACTGGATATTGATTTTTAATTATTGAAGTGGTTTTTATGAGTAAACTATTTGAAGCTTTAGAAGAATTCAGCAGGGTCTCAAGGGATCATTACAGGAAAATTCAGGAAATTTTAAATGAAGAACACTGCTGGAAATGTCCTATGCGTTCTACAAGTAAATCAACCTCATGCAGAGATATTGACGCATGGATAAGGCTTACAGGTGCTTTTGAAAGAGGAATTCATGAACATTTACTTTCAAAAAATGATTCCAGGGATAATTTAGAAGCTATAACTTCCAGATATCTATCAAAAGTTATAAAAAAGCATTCAAGAAACCTTAAATATCATAAAACTCTTTTATTAAAATTAAAAGAGGATATGAAACCTTTTGCTAAAAAAGGAGATCTTCTGGTAGTTAAAGAAAATCCAGAATCTGTTAAAGAGGGTGATCTGATTTTATGGCCCCAAATATGTCCGGTATCTGCCTACTGGTTTTCAAAAGCTAAATTAGCAGGTTACATTCCTTTTAATATTATAGAAGTTTCTAAGACCTTCCATAAAGACAATTGCAGGTATATTAAAACCCATGATGATCTGGAAATACCTTTAGAATTTACTGCAGGAAAAATAATGAAAATTATAGGAGTAAATGATGCCCATTTATTTCCAGATTAGTTAACTAATACTAAAAACAAAGTGAATACTCATGAAAACACACTTTAATGATTTATCTGGAACCATTGGTTTTAAAACCATGCTTAAAGAATTTATTAAGTTAGATTCAGCCCATGAAGATGAAACTTTTATTAACCAGATTGTAAATATATCAAATAGTTATTCACTTAAAGAAATTTCAGATATGGTGCATACAGAAGCAAGAAAACTTACAAAAAGTGAATTTTGTTATGTAGCATATGTTGATCCTGAAAACAAAGACAGTGTTGGAATATCATTCACGCACATGACTGGAGAATGTGAAAAATATGAAAAAATGGGAGAAGCACGTTTCAAGGTCCAAAAGGACGGTAGCTACGGCGGACTTCTCGGATACTCTCTGGATACAGGAAAATCATTCTATGTTCAAAACATTGCCTCTCACCCTGCAGCTCACGGCATGCCGCCAGGCCATGTATCTGTAGAGCAGTTCCTTTCAGTTCCTGTTATTTATAAAGAAAAAATATTAGGCCAGATTGTTCTTGGAAACCCTGAAGAAGATTACAATAATGAACACCTGAAAATAGCAGAGAAAATAGCTGATTTCTATGCATTTATTCTTCATGAATATCTTTAACTGCTCATTCATTTATTTTTGTTTTTGAAACTCAATAAACCAATTTCTTTGTAGTGCTTTTTAAGAACTTCTTTACGTTTTTGGAGTGATTCTGAAGATTCAATTATTTCTTTTGAATATCTTACAAGCTCTGATTCTTTAATAAGATCTTTAGAATATTTTAATAATTCTGAGTCATCAATGATCTCCTTCGACTCCTCAATTATATCCTGTGGTGCGGGAATTATGTCTGATTCCTCAATCATTTCTCTGGTTTCTGCAATTTTTTTGCGGTAAATACCAACCGGAGAGAGAATAAAAATAAGAATACTTAAAACAGCACCTAAAAGAACAACCAGGCGCATTCCTATGGTAAAATTATAAGCATTCAAATTATAAAGCACATTTTGCTCTAAAAGAGCAGGATTTATAGTACTGGATAATAATATACCTGCAATACATACTCCAAAAACCATTCCCAGATTTCTCATAGTCACAATGATGCTCGATGCTACTCCTTGATTTTTATCTGGTATAATATTCATTATTGCCCGATTATTAGGCGCCTGGAAGATTGCTGCACCCATTCCCAGTAAAGCAAGTCTCCAGAGCACATCAAATACTCCAGAAAATATGGTTAAATAGGTCATGGAATAAAATGCTGCAGCGCTTATTAATGCCCCAATAATAGCCAGGAGTCTGGATCCAAATCTGTCTGAAAGAATTCCACTTACTGGGGCTAAAATCATCATAATTGCAGGATTTATGGTTAAAATTACCCCAATCATTGCTGGATCAAATTTTAAAACTTTTTGAAGGTAGAAAGGCATTATAAAAAGGATCATGTACATGCTGATGTAATTAAGAAATAGGCTGAGGCTGAACGCAGAAAAAGATCTATTTTTAAACATTTCTATATCCAGAAGAGGATGTTCAACATTTTTTTCATTCCATAAAAATAAAATAAACGTTGTTATTGCAACAGCGGCGATTACCATGGTTAGGATGTCTATTTTTAAACTTTGAATACTGTTTAATAAATATACTGTGGAAAAAAGACATATATACTGCAATAAGGTACCTGAAATATCCCATTTAACTTTTTTGGTTTCACCTCTTTCCAGGATTTTATAACACATTAAAAAACTTATAATTCCAATTGGTACATTAACCAGAAAGATGGTTTGCCAGTTAAACAGGCTCTGTAATATCCCGCCTATCATTGGACCTATGGCTAATCCTGCGGCTATTGCAACAGCATATATTCCAAGCGCTTTTCCAGTTTGTTTATGTGGAAATGCTTCCTTAACAATACCCATGGAAACAGATATCATTAAAGCAGCTGCTATTCCCTGTAGTGCTCTAAAAAGAATTAATAGCTCTATTGATGTGGCTAAACTGCATAAAAATGATGTGGCCATGAAACTCAAAAGCCCGGCCATATAAATTCTTTCATGACCGTAAGAATCACCCAGCCGACCAAAGAATAAAACAAATCCCAATAAATTGATTAGATATGCAGTTATTACCCATTCTGAGACTGTAATATTTGTAGAAAAGAAAACTGTAATAGTTGGAAGCGAAATATTAACTATACTGGCATTTATAGGTACCATTATAGTTCCAATGGCAAGAGATAAAAGTATCCTCCACTTTCTTTCCAGATTCAAAACTGTTTTCACCCAATAACTAAAACTTTAACTAATATTTGAAGTTGGTCACTAATAAACATTTTGTAATGGGTTAAAATACTAAATAAACATCAGGTTTGCAAACCCCAGTTAAAATTTTAAGGAATAAGTTAACATAAAAAAGTAATATGAAGTTTCAACCTGTTTTAAACTCCAAAAAATTTGATGAATTTATTCATCAAAAACTGTGACCTTGTTCATCACATCATTAGCCTGGATCCTGTTTACAACATCCATTCCTTTAACAACTTTACCAAAGACAGTGTGTACTCCGTCAAGGTGGGGCTGTGGTGAATGTGTTATGAAAAACTGGCTTCCCCCAGTGTCTTTACCAGCATGGGCCATTGAAAGCGCTCCAGTCCCGTGTTTATGTGGGTTTATTTCACATTTTATGGTGTATCCTGGCCCGCCTGTACCGTTACCTCTTGGACATCCTCCCTGAATCACGAAATTAGGGATAACTCTGTGGAAAGTTAATCCATCATAAAATCCTTCTTTTGCAAGTTTTTCAAAGTTAGCCACTGTGTTTGGCGCTTCTTTATCAAATAATACCAGTTCTATATTTCCTTTATCAGTTTCAATTATTGCTTTTTTCATATTTTTCACCAGAAAAGTTAAATAAAATTTGATGATTCAATATATCACTATAATTTGGTTAATATCACATTTAACTTTTAACCTGATTACCCCATGTTTTTAATAGGGCGTCCAACAAAATTAATTACTGATAGATCTTACACATTAATCTAAAAGAATAAATTATAGCATTTACAAGGGTGATTGAAATGAATACGAGTGAAATTATTGATTTAGATAAAAGATATGTAATGCAGACATACGGACGGCAGCCATTAGCTTTAAAAGAAGGAAAAGGAGCATTAGTTAAAGATTTTAAAGGAAAAACCTACATAGACTGTTTTGCAGGGCTTGCAGTAAATAATGTGGGGCATTCACACCCAAAAGTGGTTGAAGCAATTTGTAATCAGGCTAAGACACTTATGCATACCTCTAATTTATATTACACAGAGCCACAGGTAGAACTTGCTAAATTACTGGCTGAAGTCTCAGTTCATGATAAATCTTTCTTCTGCAACAGCGGAGCAGAAGCCAATGAAGGTGCAGTTAAGCTTGCACGAAAATATACTGGCAAAGGCGAAATTATTGCCATGGAAAACTCCTTTCACGGCCGAACACTGGCCATGATAACTGCCACAGGTCAACATAAATACAAAAAAGGATTTGAACCACTTCCAACAGGATTTAAACATGTAGATTACGGAGATGCTCAAGCTGTATCCGATAAAATAACTGATAATACTGCAGCAGTATTGGTAGAGCCAATTCAAGGAGAAGGAGGAATTATAGTACCTCCAGAAGGCTACTTAAAAGAGATTAGAAAGCTTTGTAATGAAAATGATGTTCTTTTAATATTTGACGAGGTACAAACTGGATTTGGACGAACTGGAGAAATGTTTGCATCCCAATTATTTAATGTAACTCCTGATATCACAACTGTTGCCAAAGCACTTGGTGGAGGATTCCCTATTGGAGCAGTTCTTGCTCAAAAAGAAGTAGCAGATGCATTTGAGCCAGGAAACCATGCTGCAACCTTTGGAGGAAATCCGCTTGCATGTGCTGCTGCAAAAGCCTCAATAGAAGTTATATTGGATGAAGACCTTACAGGGAAAGCCAAAGAACTGGGAGACTACTTTAAATCCAAACTTGAAGAACAAAGAAAGCTGTATGGAATTGTAGAAGATGTACGTGGTTTCGGTTTGATGCTTGGAATGGAAATCACCATTAACTGTGGTGATATTGTAAACACTGCAAGAGAACAGGGTGTTCTTATAAACTGTACAGCTGATACTGTTTTAAGATTCTTACCTCCACTTGTAATAGAAAAAGGTCAGATAGACACTGTTACATGTGTTTTGGAGACTATTTTAGAGAAGCTTTCTTAAAATGGATGTAATTCCATTTCTTTTATTTTAAGTATATGATTTTCAAAGAAAATAGCATGAATTAAACTAATTTTTTGGCCTTTAAAAAAACTTAACAAAATATTTCCAACTCCTCAATACTTTACAGTCTCTAAAAACAAAAGATTATATACATCTTCATCTCAAATTATTAATATTATATTATATATGTCACAGATTAAAGTGTATAAATGAGAAGTGGAAAAGATGACACACACCTGGAAGTTTGTTGAGGGGAACTGGGAGAAAGAGATCGATGTCAGAGACTTCGTCATAAGAAACTACAGACCCTACGATGGAGATACGAGTTTCCTTACGAGTGGTCCTGCAAAAGATACAGAGAAGGTATGGAGCAGAGCAAAGAACCTGATCCATAAAGAGATGCAGAAAGGAGGGGTATTAGATGTAGATGCAGATACCCCATCATCAATAATCTCTTTTGGCCCGGGCTATATTGACAAGGAACATGAGAAGATCGTTGGGTTACAGACCGATGCACCTTTGAAAAGGAGTATCAAGCCACAGGGCGGGATTCGTATGGTAGAGCAGGCAACTCAGATGTATGGATATAAGCTGAACCCAGAGGTAAAGAAAATCTTTACTGCATACCGAAAAACCCACAACGATGCAGTATTCCAGGTATACACACCATTGATAAGGAAATTAAGAAGTCACGGTCTGATCACAGGGCTTCCTGATGCCTATGGCAGAGGTAGGATTATTGGCGATTATCGGCGTGTTGCATTATATGGTGTTGACAGGCTCATAGAAGACAAGGAGGAGTTCTTGAGCAAGATGCCCTTTACGATGATCGAGGAGAACATTCGTCTCCGCGAGGAGATCGCTGACCAGATACTTGCATTAAAAGATCTCAAAGTCATGGCAGATAGTTATGGATACGATATCTCGAAACCCGCACAGAACGCGCAGGAGGCTATTCAGTGGACTTACTTCGGCTATCTGGGCGCGATAAAAGAACAGGACGGGGCTGCGATGTCCCTACCTGGAGTAGATGCTTTCTTCGATATCTTTTTGGAACGAGACATAGCAGCAGGTCTGCTCGATGAAGAAGGTGCTCAAGCTCTGATAGATGATTTTGTCATCAAGCTACGAATGATCAGGCATCTGCGAACTGAAGAATACAACCAACTCTTTGCCGGTGATCCGGTATGGGCAACCACTGTCTTAGCAGGCATGTCAGATGATGGAAGACACATGGTTACACAGACAAGTTACCGGTTATTGCATACGCTTGAAAATCTGGGACCTGCCCCCGAACCCAACTTAACCATCCTGTGGTCACCTGATCTACCTGAAAACTTCAAACGATATGCTGCTGATCTATCTATCAGGACCAGTTCGATCCAGTACGAGAGTGATGGACTTATGAAACCTCTCTTTGGAGATGATTACTGTATATCTTGCTGTGTCTCTGCAATGAAAACCGGAAAGGAAATGCAGTTTTTCGGTGCTAGGTGCAACTTCGCAAAATTATTACTTCTCAGTATCAATGGTGGAAGGGACGAGATGAGTGGTGAACAACTGGGCCCTAAGAAAGAACCATTGAAAGGGCCTGTTCTGGAGTATGACGAGGTGAGAGAACGGTTATCGTTCTATATAGAGTGGCTGGCCGAATGTTATGTCAATACGATGAATATCATCCACTATATGCACGATAAATACAATTACGAACGGTTGCAGATGGCACTGCACGATAGTGAGCTGATACGGGATATGGCATTTGGGCTGGCAGGTTTGTCCATAGTTGCTGATTCTCTCTCGGCAATTCGTTATGCCAGGGTAACACCTAAGACCAATGAAAGTGGACTGGTTGTTGAGTATGAAGTGGAGGGTGACTTCCCTAAATATGGAAACGATGATGACCGTGTCGATGGGATCGCTGTTGAATTAGTAAAAGAATTTATTGAAAATCTCAGAAAACACCCTACTTACAGAGGAGCGAGACACACTCTCTCAATTCTTACCATTACCAGCAATATTGTCTATGGTAAGCACACGGGAAGCACTCCGGACGGTAGAAAAGCAGGCGAGCCATTCGCACCAGGTGCTAATCCAATGCACGGCCGTGATTCCCATGGAATCATTGCTTCCTTGAATTCCGTAGCAAAACTGCCATATGAATATTGCATGGATGGGATCTCCAATACTTTCACGATAATTCCTACCACGTTAGGTAGGGACTCTGAAAATAAAATAGACATTCTTGTAGGGCTTCTGGACGGGTATTTCTACCACCAGGCACATCACATCAATGTGAATGTGCTCCAAAAAGGTATTTTAGAGGATGCTATGGCACATCCAGAGAAATACCCTCAATTGACCATTCGTGTATCTGGGTACGCTGTGAACTTTGCCAGACTCACTAAAGAACAACAGCGTGAGGTAATCGCGAGGACATTCCATGAAAGTGTCTGAACCTGTTTCCAAGAGTATAAAAGGCAGAGTACATTCTTTCGAAAGCTTCAGTGCTCTGGACGGGCCAGGGATAAGGTATGTCATCTTCTTCTCTGGCTGTCCAATGCGTTGTGTATTCTGTCATAATGTAGATATGATAGAGTCTCTACCAGGTACCTATAATGAGTACTCGGTTGCAGAAGTGATGAAGAGAATTGAACGAGCCAGGCCATTTTTTACATGCTCACGCTCTGGAGGCGGAATCACGCTATCTGGAGGTGAGCCTTTTTTCCAGTTCGAGTTTATGTTAAACCTATTAAAGGAATGCAAAAGACTGAAGATTCATACAGTGGTTGACACTAACCTCTACACATCACCCAGGGAGATAGAAACAGTGAGCAAATGGGTAGACCTATTCCTCGTCGGGCTTAAACATATCGATAACCAGAAACACATAGAACTAACAGGTAAGGATAACACAGATATTTTAAAGAATATTTCTGTTCTAGATTCCATTAAAAAACGCTTCTGGCTACGTTATGTAGTGATCCCAGGTATTACGGATGATAAAAAAGATATACAGCAGTTAGCTACGTTTCTTTCAGATTTCAATCATCTGGAACTGGTGGAGCTACTACCATACCACTGTTTGGGGCTTAGAAAATGGGAAGCACTCGGTAAATCTTATGCATTGCCAGATGTTAAGCCTCCTACAGCAGAAGAAATGTTACGAGTGAAAAAGGTTTTTCAGGCATTTGATCTGCCTGTAGATGTGGGAGATGTGGAAGTATTAGGCATTTGATTAGTCTGTAGTACATAACTATAAAATTGAACTACCATGACCTGAGAGGTCAATGGATTCCTAATCCACCAACTGATTGTTGGTTTTACCAAAGGCAATCCCCGTGGTTCCCACGGTTAGAAAAAACCTTGAATGACGTTGTTTGTCATTCAAGGTTTTCATATTGCGTGCAGCGTTTATGTCCCTATCATGTTCTATATTGCATTTGGGGCATATCCATCTGCGAATATTCAAATCCAAAACTTCTGTAACATATCCACAATTACTGCAAGTTTTAGAAGTGTATTTCTCATCAACAACTCTAAAATGTTTAT
>JAVSLW010000008.1 GCA_039666455.1 Methanobacterium sp.
CCGCCCATCAATGCTAATAGAAGGTTCATAACTATAACCATTAGACTCACTTCCATTAATAGCAACACTAACACAGATCGTGGTGTTATTGGCCGCTGCAACACTCCCACAAAAAGCCAATGCAAAAATAAATGCAAATGATAGTAATATGACTTTTTTCAGGATTTCCACACCCTTATACAAAATATCAGTGAAATTTTAAATTTATTTTCACATAGTTAGGAATTTATGATTATTATAGGAATTTTAAACATTTATTTACACTCTAATTTACTATACATGATTTTATTATATTACTATAATACAAAAATCTAATTATTAATCTATATAAACATTACTATTTTAATTTAAAGAGAATTTCGAGTAACCATGTTTGATCTTTGGGTCTTTTAAATTTTCAGGTCTTATTAAATTTTTGAGGGATTAAATTCTTTATTTAATCTGTTTAAATCAATATATAGAAACAAAAAGAAAAAAATATCAAAAATAAAACTCAAAAAACACCGGTTTCAAAAACTTAAAAAAATCAACTCAAAAATAAGGTAAATAGAAATTCTCTTTTATTTACAGTATAGGACTTAATAGTTTTAACTATAGAAAACCAAAAAAGAGAATTATCCCCATTATTCATCAAAACAAAAACTCAAATTAGAAAATTAATCCAAAAATACTTTATTTACTACTCTAAATCACTATCATTCGCCAGAGAATGATTAAAAAATTCATTCCAAAAGTTAAAAAAGTTTAGCGATTAACTATAATCAAATATAACCTCATTCAATGAAAGAAGGAATATTTAAGGTTAAATGGAACCACAACATGCATCTAACATGTGAAAAATCTCTCAAAAATCCATGGGATTTATTGGAGCCGTCGAACACGAAGCCGCCGAACACGAAGTGTTCGAGGCATCAAATTCAAAGAATTTGAAAGTGTTCGGGCCGTCAAAATCGAAGATTTTGACAGTGTTTGTGGCGTCGAAATCGAGATTTCGAATGCGCAAAAATAAAATTTTTGTTAGCTTCGATTTTTCAACAACCCTTAATTTTACACTCTCTTCTGTGGAATGATTTTAAAAAATAATTTTATTTTATTAAATGCTTATTTTTTCCAGGAACTATCAGGTTGCTGGCTGCTGGAAGCACCCGTTAAATTTTCTGGCGGTGAGTTGCTTTCTTGAAAATTAGAAGCTGCTTTAAATATATAAGTTTTGGAAATTAAAATATTATCATGGATATTAGCATTATTTTGAAATTTCTGATTTCTTTTGCAATAGGGGCATTAATTGGCATTGAAAGAGAGCGTAAACAGTTTCAGGTAAAGGAATTTGCAGGGATAAGGACTTTTATGCTTATTGCAGTACTTGGAACTTCATCCGCTTTTTTATCCATATTCTATCCTTATTTTATAATTATAGCATTTTTAGGTTTTGCTGCAATGGTAGGTTTAAGTTATGTTATGACTAACAAGAAAAATGGAGATATTGGAATCACTACAGAGGTTACTGCACTTCTTACGTTTATCTTAGGTGCTCTGTGTTTTACTGATGAAGGCTTACGCATTGTTCCAGTACTTGCAATCATAATAACAACATTACTTGCAGTTAAACCACATTTACACACGTTTGCAAGGAAAATAAGCCAGAATGAAATTATAAACACGTTGAAATTCCTTATAATTGCATTTGTAATACTTCCCCTACTTCCAGACCAGGCTTTTGGGCCCTTTTATGTTTTTAATCCCTATCAAATCTGGTTGATAGTTGTATTTATTTCTGGAATAAGCTTTGCAGGATACATATTGATGAAATTCATGGGGGCTGAAAAGGGAATTAATGTAACTGGAATTATAGGTGGTCTTGTATCAAGTACAGCTGTTACAGCTGCAATGGCTGCAAGAGTTAAAGAGTCAGATCTTATAATAAGGGCAGCAGTGTTTGCTACAGTGGTTGCAAGTTCAATGATGTTTCTAAGAGTTCTATTTGTAGTAGCAGTGATAAATCCTAACTTAATAAGCACTCTTGCAGCCCCAATGCTTAGTATGGGGATAGTAGGTATTATATTGAGCTTTTTAGCCTGGAAAACCACTAAAATCAGAGATTTTAGCGGAGATCTCAAACTTAAAAACCCTTTTTCACTTAGACCAGCGCTAATATTTGGATTGTTGTTTACAGGTATTTTATTTGCCTCTAAGATTGCAGAAATTTATTTTGGAGATGCCGGAGTTTATATTGCAAGTATTATATCAGGAATAGCTGATGTTGATGCTATAACCATAAGCATGGCACTTCTTGCAGGAGATAATATCATCACTCCTGATGTTGCAGTAACTGCCATAACCCTTGCTGCAATTTCAAATACCATTATTAAGTTTCTAATCGCCATGTTTTTGGGAACAAGAAAATTTGGATACATGATAGGTATGATATTTGCTTTTATAATTTTTGCAGGATTATTAGCAATCTTTTTTGTCTGAAAAGTTTTTAAACATTGTCCATTACAGATACTGCATTTAGAAATTCTCACCTTATCTTTGATAAAAACTTAAATAGCGTAAACTTTAAAATCAGTTACATTATTCACAGGTGATAAGATGCGAATACTTTTGATTCATTCTGATTATTTAAAGTATAAAACTAAATCAAAAACAAAAATAGCAGAAGAAATTGGAGAAGAAAAGAAAGGCGGGGAATTTGAAAATGCCTTAGTAGTTTTCACAGCAGTAGAAAAGGAAGATGAGCAGAATGCTTCTGAAGTTGTTGAAAATGCAGTTTCTGAAATAATTAATGTTTCAAGCCAGATAAAACCTGATAATGTGATAATATATCCCTATGCTCATTTAAGTTCATCTTTAGGTTCTCCTAAGTTTGCAAAGAAAATATTAAAGAGTATGGAATTAAGCTTAAAAGAAAAGGATGTTAATGTTTCCAGAGTTCCATTTGGATGGTATAAATCATTTGAAATATCATGTAAAGGGCATCCATTATCTGAACTTTCAAGAACCATAACTGTAAAACCTGAAGCAGCGGAAAAAGCAGAAGAAGAGCCATCAAAATGGTATATTTTGACTGAAGGAGAAATACATGATCCAGAAGAATTTGAATATGAAAATAAAGATCTCCAGAAGCTTGTTTTGTATGAACTTGGTAAGATGGAGTCTTCTGGAGAGGAACCACCACACGTAAGGCTTATGCGTGAGAAAAATATTGCAGATTACGAGTCATCGGCGGATGTAGGTCATCTTCGCTGGTATCCGAAGGGAAGACTGATTCGTGATCTTCTCTCAGATTATGTTTATAACCTGGTAACTGAATATGGAGCCATGCCTGTTGAGACTCCTGTAATGTACGACCTATCAGATGATGCTATAAGAGTACATGCAGAAAAATTTGGAGAAAGACAGTACAGAATGGGTGTTAAAAAAGATCTAATGCTAAGATATGCCTGCTGCTTTGGAGCATTTAGAGTGCTTTCAGATTCATTTTTAACCTGGAAAAATCTTCCTGTGGGGATCTATGAGCTTTCAACCTACAGTTTCAGGCTTGAGAAGAAGGGAGAGGTTGTAGGACTTAAAAGACTTCGAGGATTTACAATGCCTGATCTGCACACTGTATGCAGGGATATCCCTCAATCACTGGAAGAATTTGAAAAACAAATTTCTATGTGCGCAAAGACAGGAGAAGACTTTAATATAAATTATGAAGTAATATTCAGGGCTACATCAGACTTCTTTGAAGAAAATAAAGAGTGGATGTTTAAGGTAGCAGAAAAAATTGGAAAACCGGTTCTTCTTGAGATCCTGTCCAGTCGTAAGCATTACTGGATCTGTAAAATGGATTTTGCAGCCATAGATTACCTTGGAAGGCCTATAGAAAATCCTACAATCCAGATAGATGTTGAAAGTGGGGAAAGATTTGGTATAACTTATGTAAATGAGGAGGAAAAGGAAGAATATCCGATAATCATTCACTGCAGCCCCACAGGAAGTATAGAAAGAGTTATATGCAGCTTACTTGAAAAAACTGCGGTTGAAATTGATGAAAATCCACCAATGTTTCCTACATGGCTTTCACCAACCCAGGTGAGATTAATTCCAATTGCAGAAAGGCATGTGGACTTTGCTTTATCTCTTGCCGAGGATTTTAAGGTTAATAATATGCGGGTCGACGTGGATGAAAGGCATGAGACTGTGGGTAAGAAAATAAGAAATGCTGGGAAAGAATGGATACCTTATACCATTGTGATTGGAGATAAAGAACTTGAAAGCCGTCGAACACGTAGTGTTCGGGCATTCAAAACCGAAGGTTTTGAAAGTGATAAATTAACTGTAAACGTCCGTAAAACCAATGAAAAAGTTTTAATGGATAAAGAGGGGTTAATCAGTAAAATTCAAGCTGAAGTAGAAGACATGCCTTTTAGACAGCTTCCACTGCCTATAAAATTATCTAAAAGGGTTAATTTCTAACCATTATCATCTGACTTCTTTTTGCACCGTGATAGAAATAATTTTATACTTTAAGATAAACATTTAATAGGTGTTTTAAAAAGGAAGGTGATGAGATGCATGAAGAAAAAGATTGTGAATGCCACAGCGAAAGATGACATCATGGAAGACATCACTGGTATCATCACAGGGGCTACACTTCAATTGTTAAAAGAGTAGAAAAGGATGTTTTAGTTCCAGAAGTTCTTTTGGAGGTTGCTGATATTAAGGAGGGGAATTTTCTAGAAATTAGTGTAAGAAAAGTCAGAAAACACAAAGATCATCACGAAGGAGAATAAACCTGATTTTTTAAAAAAGCTATTGCTTCAGATAACTTCAAAAAGTGGATTTAAATTCACTTAATTTATTCAGTCAGTTTAAACAGTGAAAAATAGACATGTATAGTATTTTGGGGAGCTAAATTGAGTTTAAAAGGCATTGAAAACAGATTTCCTTATTTAGGTGTTTCCACATTTTACAAATTCAAACATACAAAAAAATTAAAAAATGTGGATGCTGCACTTGCAGGTGTTCCATTCGATCAGGGCACTACAAACAGGCCAGGAGCACGTTACGGGCCTCGCGCAATCCGTATAGCATCTCAAAATTACGGTATTTACTATCATTTTGAAAAAGGCGCCTTTGATCTGGAAACCCAGAAACACATTCTTCAGGGGGTGAACTTCATAGATTACGGTGACGTGCCCATCTTACCAGTTCATATGGAGTCAAATATGCAAATGATTTATGACACCTTTAAAAATATCATAGATAATGGTGTTTTTCCTGTAGCTTTCGGTGGGGATCACTCAATTACTTTCCCTATAGTTGAGGCGTTTGATGTTCCCATGGACATAGTCCATCTGGATGCGCATCTTGATTTTCTGGATAATGTGGCCAATGTGAAATTTTCCCATGCAAACCCCATAAAGCGAGTTTCTGAACTTGAAAATGTGGAAAATATTACTCAAATTGGTATACGAGGATTTGCAGACAGCAAATTAAATTATGAAGAAGCAATTAAATATGGATCACAAATAATAACTGCAGCAGATGTTTTTAAAAGAGGAGTTGACACTGTTTTAGATGAAATCCCCTCATCACGAAACATATACGTGACTCTGGATATTGATGTCCTGGATCCTTCAATAGCTCCTGGAACAGGCACTCCAGAGCCAGGAGGTCTAAATTACTTCCAGGTGAGAGAACTGCTTACAGGACTAACCCAAAAAGGCAATATCATTGGTTTTGACCTTGTGGAAGTTAATCCTTTGTTTGACCCAGCAGATGTGACTTCTCAACTTGCAGCAAGGATTGCATTTGATTTTTTAGGATCCATTTTCATTTAATTTTATTAACACAGGCTAAGTACCTGTGCCATATAGAAAATTTATTGTAAAAAACCTATAAATAATAGTAACGATATTATGAAGACAAGATTTAAAATTGAGCCACATGAGTACAGGGGTCCCTTTGACCTTGATTTAACCATTAACAGTGGCCAGACTTCTCAACCTGCATGGGGTAAGAATGGCAAATACTTTCAGGAATTAATTAATGTGGATAACAAAGTATGTCTAATTAAAATCGCCCATAAATCTAATTCAGATGAACCAATAGATGTAATCGCTGAATTTCCAGAAAAAATAGATAAAGAACTTATTAAATCTGAAATAATGGAAATATTTGGATTAAATGATGATCTTACAAAGCTGTACGATTTTTTAAAGAATGATCCCAAACTTGAGCCTGCCATTCATTTTTGCAAAGGATTACGTCTTTTTAAGGCAAACAATATTTTTGAATCGGTTGTCTGCTCTATAACATCTGCCCACAATTCCATCAGACAATGGAATAGAGCAGTTCGTCTTTTAAAGGAGAAATGGGGAAATAAATATGAATTATCAGAGGGGACATTCTATTCCTTTCCATCTTCGCAGGTACTTGCAAATGCTCCTGAAAGCGAATTTGACGAGGAAAAATGCGATCCAGAACTTCTTAAAAACAGACATATATGGAAAGACCTTAGAAGCTGTCGTGTGGGTTACAGGGCCAAATACATAATCCAGGCATCAAAGATGGTTCAAAATGAAATTGACCTGGGAAAAATCAGAAATATGGATTACAAAACTGCTTTTAACACTATTTTAAAGATTCCTGGAGTTGGGCCAAAAGTAGGCGACTGTATTCTCCTTTATGGCTATGGCTTTGGAAAAGCGTTTCCAGTTGATATCTGGATAAGTAGAATTGTTTCTAAGCTTTATTTCAATTCACAAAGTGTTTCAAATTCTAAAACAAGGGCTTTTGGAATAGAAAAGTTTGGAAACTATGCAGGATATGCGCAGCTCTATTTATTCCATTATGCACGTAAATCAGGGCTTATGGATGAATTAAAGCCTAAAAAAAGGTTTAAAATGTTCAAACACGTTTAATTAAGGTTAATACATTCTTTCCACCTTAAAATCAGGATTAACATTATATTTTTCTTAAATGCCTGATTAAACCGGGAATTGTTCATATCAATAAGCCATAGATAGCGATTGACGGAACCAGACATTCAACTGACCATTATATGGGATGACCGAGGTAAATGTAAATTTTCTTGGTATTTAAGGTTCGTGGGAAGTTTGCAATAATTTTTATGTAGATTTTTCAACGTTTTTCCTTAGGAATCAAGTCATCTATGATTTTTCTAAAAAAAGATGCTGAGATCATAATGATCACGGATCCTATTGTCACTATAAAATATTTTAAATTAGGATAAGGTATCTGTTTTAAATTAACTGAAATTATAATGTATACCCACATTTTTATACCATTTCATAAACATCATTTAATGATGGGCACATAAACCATCAGCATTATAAATGTTTCATCAATAGAAAATCTTGATTTATTTTTAGTTCAGGTAAAACCATGACAGAGAAAAGATACATAATAGGGTTTCTTGGACCTCAAGGAACCTATACTGAAGGGGCAGCTTCAAAATTAGATGGTAAACTAATAGCATTTGATTCTATAATGGAAGTTATGGAAGCTGTTAATCAAGAAAAAGTTGATATTGGTGTTGTTCCCATTGAAAACTCTATTGAAGGACCTGTGGGCGTTACGCTTGATCTTCTGGCACATGACTATGATTTAAAAATCAGGGGCGAAATAATTTTACCTGTAAGTCACAAGCTCCTTTTAAATCCTGGATCTTCAGTAGAAGACATCGAACTGGTTTATTCCCATGCACAGGCACTTTCACAGTGCCGTAAATTCATTGAAAAAATGGGTGCAAAACCGGTTGCTACAACCAGCACTTCAAAAGCTGCAGAAATAGTTAAAGGTAAAAAAAATGCTGCTGCAATTGGAACACAGCGTGCTGCAGATCTATATGGTCTAAAAATCGCTGCTTGTGATATTCAGGACTACAGAAACAATTTAACCCGGTTTATTGTTATAGGTAAACATGATCAAAAACCCACTGGCCATGACAAAACATCTATTGTTTTTTCACTGGTTGAAGATAGGCCGGGAGGCCTCTACGATGTTCTGGGCGTATTTGCAAAATGCAATGTCAATTTGACTAAGATTGAATCACGTCCTTCCAAAAAAAAGCTTGGAAATTACATCTTTTTCATCGATTTTCAAGGCCATAAGGACGATAAAGAGGTAAAGAACATTTTAAATAACATAAAAAACAAAACATTGTATGTTAAAATTCTGGGTTCATACCCTATGGAAGGGGATGATGGAGATAAGTGCTGAAAGAGATAAAATTATAAAAAGCCTCAATGAACTTGAAACTGAATTTAAGAAGGGTAATGTGCCGGAGAGCCACTATAAATTTCAAAAGAGGCAGTTAACTGGAAGACTTGAGACTTTGGAGGCTGCAGAAAGAGTAATGAGGCTTCAGGGAAAGAAAATTACTGAAGCACCGCTGGAAGCTGGCGATGAAAGTGAAAATGATGAACTGTTTAAAAAATACATCACATCTCCAGGGCTTAAAGAAAAAAATATTGAATCTAATAAGGGGATCTCACAAAATGCGATGATAGCCACTGCACTTTTAATTTTTGCCTTTGCTGTAGGTATTGGATTTGGTATTTACACTTTGAACATACCTGAGGAAGTTTCAAGTGTTTCTTTATATACAAATGAGAGTGCCTTTCCACCTTTCGTGCTTAATAACACCACAAACATGACAAACACCACAAATACAACTAACAGAACCAGACAAATGATGAATACAAGTAAACCTGTTAGCCCTCCTGTAACCCAACCTGCACCAGCAGCCACACCACCAGCAAATGAAGCTAAACCTCAAGAACCAGCAAACAATGATTCCAATAAGACCAACAACAATGATAATAACAGTGCAGCGGGTGAACAAGTACAAAAAAAACCAAAAAACTTAACATCACTAAATTCAAGTAATATTACCAATTAATAAGGCGTGAAAAAATGTTAAAATATCTTTTAAATACATTTTTTTTATAATAAACAGTAATTTCATGAATTACAATCAAAAAGCGAATATAATGTAAGATATTCAATTTTATCCCTCTTTAATTACTATAATAAAATAGAAAATTATATATCCAGTTTTCAGGTGATAATGGATAGAGGTAGATAAATTGAAGAAATACTTACCTGTATTAATCCTCATCTCAGCAGTTGTTCTGGCATCAGGATGTACAGATAGTGGAAATCAAACATCTGGAGACGTAAATAGCAAAAATGAAGTATACATTGGAGATGAGGTAACGTTTGAATACCCTGAAGGGTGGGAAACCATATCAAGTCATGCAAGAGACAGTCTGGTTGCTGTAGGTGACCCAAACTCAGCCGATGAAAATGGTAACACCAGAGTAAACGTGGTAATACAAAAAACAATGAAACCCCACAATACCACATTTGAAGACTATTATACTGCAACTTACGCCCAATTTGCATCTCAAAATTTGGGCTTTATACCAGTATCAGATGGTACATTGACGGTAAATGGGATCAAAGCTTTAGAAAATGTTTATAAAGTCAATTCCAGAGATCAAAAGCGTGCCATATGGATTTTGAAAAACAACAGTATATACATCATCCTTTGCAGTGCACCAGCATCTGAATTTAACAACCAGCAAAAAAACTTCGAAATCATAATCAACAGTTTTAAAGTCATTTAATGTAACCATGAGTTAAGGTGGTATATTGAAAAAAAGTGTTTATCTCATATTAATCATTATTATTGCCGTTGTCTTAGTCTTTTTTTATTTAAAAACACCGGATACATTAAATAACATCACATCAGGAAATGACAGTGTAAATACATATTCTGCAAATGGTATTTCGTTTAATTACTCCAAAAACTGGGAGATTACTAATAAAACAGGTAAATATGTAATTGTATATCTTAAAGATACTGATGCAAACGAAACTGATAATAAACCCGGTGCAGTGGTTGAAATTTCTAAAAAAGCATCGGAAGGTATACCCCTTGAAAAATTTTTTGATGAAGTTAAAACAGGGGCTTCAGGGGTACCTGGGTACAGGCAATTATCTGAAAGAAAAATGAAGATGGATAATGAAACTGCTTATGAATTCAGTGCCAGTGGAATGGATAACGGTATTGAAGAACAGTTTAGAGTGGTTTTACTTGAAAAAGGGGGGTATATATACATGATAGCATGTGGAACACGCGAACCAGCATATCTTGCAAGTAAAAACAGTGATTTTGACATTATAATAAACAGTTTCAAGGTCCAGTAAAAAAATATATTAACCTGCTTTTTAGAAGTTTTTAACATAAAACTTCGAGGTAGTCACTTGAACAGCCCCAGAAGAGATAATAAAAATCTCCTTAGAATCCCTGAGAAAACCAAAAACAAAGGGATAATAACTCATTTTTGGATTAGATATAGAAAAGAGTTAATTGCAGGAGCCATAGCAGTTTTAGTGGCGGTTTTAATCCTGATAATAACAGGCAGTGGAAGTACCGCCCAAAATGACACTGTCACCCCTCCGGATAAAACCATAGAAATACCTGTAAAAATTTACTCTGCCGGGGGGATATACCTGGAATATCCGGCATCATGGAATGTGACCACTGACAAAGTTAATGGAACCACCATGGAAATTGTGATTCAGGACCCTTCATCGGTAAATAATCCAGACAGCGCACAATTAGCAGCTTTTACAATACTTAAACTGCAGAAAGAACCTTATCAAACATTAGAACAGGGAAAAGATAGATTTATCCAGAGTTTAATCATTTCTGGTGCAAATATAGCTCCCACAAATACAACAAACAAAACCGTAGCTGGAATAAACGCCACTGAAACTATATACAGAGGTAACAGTCCAGAATACAAAGATATTCAGTTTAAACTTATATATTTCGAGGAAAATAACATAATTTATATTCTGGCATTCCTTACGAGGGGAACTGATCTGCAGAGCCAGGCACCCTACTTTGACATGATATTAAACAGTTTCAAGCTCCAGTAATTAAAATATAATATTAAAATTTATCATTTAATCTGAAGAAAAAATAGCAATGTTTTTAATTTTCCAGTACGGCATATATATATTACTGAACAGAATATATATCTTTATATTCATATTTGAAAGACAGGATTTAAAACTAACAAGGCTGCCTGAATCTGCTTTTTATTTTAACTCATCAGATGATGTACAAAATAGAAAATTACCTTTTTACTCCCAGTTATACTGTTCTAATTGGAAATTTAAGGAATTAGATTAAAAAAATAAATTGCAGTAATGTTTTTAATGATTTGCCTGGAGGTTAAATTTGCTGGAAGTATATATTTTCAAATATTAATCAGAACTACAAGGAGGAATGAAGAATGGTATTGCCAGTATGCGATGTCTGTTTAAAAAGTGGAATGTTATGTCAGGGGTGTGAAAACAAATTAAAAAGTGGTGAAATCACCCAGCTTGACCTGGACATTGCTAAATTACTTTTCAAACTTGGCGAGGGAAAAATAGGGTTTAAAAAGACAATAGAAATAGGTGACGTCGTTATAATCGTGACAGATAAAGACCAGGTTGGAAAGATCATAGGAAAGAGCGGGAAAATAGTAAGAGCAATATCAAAAAAGGTTGGAAAGAAGGTAAGAGTTATCGGGGAAGGTTCTGACTTTAAAGAGATTGCAAGAGATCTCATAGCCCCTGCAAGAATTTCAGGGATTAACATAGTCTACGGAATGGACGGGGAGAAGAAATACAAAATAAGGGTTATGAGAGAAGATTCAAGAAGACTTCCCTCAAGATTAAATGTTTTAAACAACATTATGAATCAATTAACTGATGAAAAAACTGTTATCGTTATAGATGACCTCTAATTAAAGTATTTGGGGAAAAATATGGAAATTGTGCTTTGTGTTACCGGAAGTATAGCTGCAACAGAAACTATTAAACTTGCAAGAGAGTTTAGAAGGCAGGGAGTTGATGTTAAATGCTTCATGTCTGACGGGGCATGTGAAATAATCCATCCTTACTCCATGGAGTTTGCAACCGGGCAGAAAGTGGTTACAAAGCTCACTGGGGAGGTTGAACACGTTAAATACGCAGATGCTGACATGATAATTGTTGCTCCTGCCACTGCAAACGTTATAAGTAAATTTGCCTGTAAAATTGCAGATAATCCAATTAACACTCTTTTAATTACAGCTTCTGGTTATGAAACACCTGTTTTGATGGTCCCATCCATGCACAATTCCATGTATAAAGCAGTAAAGGACCATATTGAAACCCTAAAAAATGAAGATATTAGCTTTGTAAAGCCTAAAATAGGGGAAGGAAAAGCAAAATTCCCTGATATTCAGGATATTGTTCTCCATGCCATGCGCCAGTTAGGTAATGGCAAATTGAAAGGTAAAAAAGTGCTTGTAAGTGCCGGCGCAACATATGAAAAGATTGATGAAGTTAGAGGAATCACAAACAGAAGTTCCGGCAAAATGGGTGTTGAAATTGCAAAAGAGGCCTTTATTAAAGGTGCAGATGTGACTTTGATCCGGGGCAAAATGACTGCACACATTCCAAATATTTTTAATGTAATTGAAGTTGAATCTGTTAGCCAAATGCGTAGTGCAGTGCTTGAACAGGTCAAATCTCACGATATTTTTATTTCAGCGGCGGCTGTTTCTGATTTTATTCCAAAAATAGAAAAAGGAGAGAATAAAATTTCATCAAATGAAGATATCACTTTGAAACTTGAACGAGCGCCAAAAATAATTGGTGAAGTTAAAAAAATTAATCCTGAAATCTTTTTAGTAGGTTTTAAAGTTGAATATAATATTTCAAGGGATGAATTGATCAAATCGGCATCTAAAAGGATTGAAGAGCACGGGATTGACCTTATGGTTGCAAATGATGTTGCAGTTGAAGGTGCTGGTTTTGGTGAGGATAGAAATCAGGTTATTTTAATTGACGGTGAAATTGTTGATGTTCCTTTGAGCCTTAAAAAGGATGTTGCTTCTAAAATTATTGATAGAGTTTTGAAAAAATATAGTCTAAATTTTTAAATTACTTTTCTTCATCTTCTTCAATAACAGGTCCACGATATCTGCAGTCGAAACATTCCCATATGGGTCCCATATCTGGGATTACCCATTTTATGTTAGTAGAACCACAATTTGGACATTTTTTAACTGTAACCATTTTTTACCCCCAATACGTCAATAAGTTATGCACCTGACTATGTTCTATGGGTCTTAATAACCTTTTCCCTATTAATCGGCCTGTCAGTTGTAAGGTGCAGGTTGTACTGTCTGTTTTTTTGATTTGTAGGAGCCAGTTTATCGAAGTAGTATATTATTAAGAAATATTAAAAAAGTATTTATAGAAATACGGATCATAATCAATACAGGTGATAACATGGTTATGGGATGTGTTTTAATAAAATTGATGCCGGGAATAGATAAGAAAGCATTTGATACTATAAAGAAATTAGAATCAAAAGGAACCTACGCACTCTTTGGTGTGTACGATGTGTTGATGATGGTTGAAGCTGGAGATATTAAAGAACTTACAAGCTTTGTAGTGGACAATATAAGAAGTATAGAAGGCGTTGAAAGCACAAGAACAATGATAGGTGCAGAAATTTAATTTTTTACCATATTTTTTGAAATTCAGTATTTTTATTTTTTTAAAACCAGTTACAGCAAAACTTTTAAAAACAAGTTTGAAACTATCTTATTTAGATGCTGTATTCATTCATAAATTCTATTTTTAAAAAACTCCAGTTATATAGTTTTTAAAAGGAGATGAAGATGAACGATACTCAGAAAATAAGATCAAAACTAAATAAGATTGTTAAAAAAACTGTTGACCACAAAAAAGTATTTGGATGTGTGGTTAATGTTGAATCAGGAGATAATACGCTCTCCTGGATTGGTTCTGCGGGCAATATAAATAATAAAACACCATATTTCATTGCCAGTACTACCAAGTTATATATCACAGCTATCCTGCTAAAGCTTAGATCTGAAGGGAAAATTAAATTAAAAGATAAAATATCTAAATATATTCCCATAGAATCAATATCAGGCATTCACAATTACAAAGGTACTGATTATTCTGATAAAATTACTATTGAGCAACTTATGGCACATAATTCAGGGTTACCTGATTACTTTGAAGAGAAAACTGATATTGGTAAGACATTACGCCAAGAACTCTCTCTCGGACATGATCGTTCCTGGGATTTTCAAAAAGTAATGCATGATGTTAAAAAGCTGAAACCAAAGTTCAAACCCGGTGCCAGGAAGAAGGCTTTTTATTCAGATACAAATTATCAGCTTCTTGGAAGGATTATAGAACTGATAACCAATAAAAATATGGGCGATGTCTTCAACGATTTAATTTTTAATCCTTTAAAACTTAAAAAGACCTATCTATATCAAGATATCAACGATAAAACCCCTATTGACATATATTTTAAAAAACAGCAGATTCACGTTCCTCAAGCAATGGCTTCATTTGGACCCGACGGAGGAATTGTGTCCACAGCCCAAGAATCCATGATTTTTTTAAAATCTTTCTTCAACGGTATTTTTTTCCAAAAAAAAGTTATAAATGAATTAAAACACTGGAACAATATATTCTTTCCACTTAAATATGGTACCGGCATAATGCAATTTAAATTGCCCCGAATATTTTCCCCTTTCAAATCATACCCTGAATTTATCGGGCATTCTGGATTATCCGGCGCATTTGAATGGCACTGTCCAGAAAAGGATTTATATTTAACTGGTACAGTTAATCAGTTATCTAATCCTGACCTGTCTTTTAAACTGCTAATAAAAATAATTGATTGTTTTAAATAAAGTTTTTTAAGTTATATAGCTCAAATTCATTCAAACCTTGTGTTCGGGCACTGGAAATCTGTCAAATTTTGACATATTTTCTTCCTAAAAACTGAATTCACAAACAAAGGCCATGTGATCTTTCTCATAAGGTTCAAGCTTCACTTTTTCAATCACTCTAAATCCTTGTGTCTTTAACTTTGATTCTTCTTCTTTGAATATCTTATTTGGAGCCTTTGTAACATCAATACTCCTTGCTTTTATCATTAAAATACCAATTCCCTCTCCTTTTAGATATAAACGCATATTATCCATGAAAAGCTCTGACTGGCTGGGCTGTGCAACATCTGAATAAATAACATCAACTTTTTGAACCAGATTCATATAACTACGTGGTTTTGTGGCATCATCAAGAATTGGAACCATATTTTCACGGGCTTTGCAAACATCCATCAGATTTCTCATCATCCTCGGCGAAAACTCAACACAATAAATCAAACCATTTTTACAAACATCTGAAATATGTGAAAGCGTGGTGCCTGCTGATGCCCCTAAATAAAGTACTTTTGAATCATTTTCAAATGGAAAAACACTTAAACCATTTAAAATAGCTGCAGAAAGCTTAGATCGTCTTGGATCCCATATTCTATACTCTTTATCTTTAAGTTCAACCAGTCTTTCGCTGTAAACTTTAATTCCGGGATTTAAATTTTCTGTTGCAATATGATTGTCTATTTCATAGACTCCAGTGAATTTTTGTCTAATTTCCATTTTAATTTATCCTTCTTTTTCTTTCTTTTACCCTTTTTATCCTTTTTTTGAAATTTACCGGCCCTTGGAGGAAATGGATATGTTTTTTTTATTCCTGCAAGTCTCTTTTCAAGCTCTTCTTTTAAAGTAGGATCAAATTCACCAGAATAAACATCCTTTCTAACAGCAAGTGAAATTTTAGCAGCAAGAGCTCTTGCAAATTTTCCTTTAAGCCACCATTTAGCACTTCTAATTTCTGGATACTGGTAGATAAGCCCATGTTTTGGAGGGCGTTCACCTGTCTTTAAATGCCTGAAAAGTGCTTTTTCAGCGCCCATAATTTGAACCGTGCTTGAAGGTAACAGTGCAAGCTTTTCAATGCTTCCAGTATGTGCTATAAGCTTTGCACCGAGCAATGCACCCACAAGGTCGCTTAAATTCGGGGCGATTTCACCCATTTTTTGCTCCACATATTCATTAAGTGATTTTCGGGTGTTTTGAAGAGTTTTAACAGAGTTTGCAAATTCCTGGATCATCTGGAGGTCTTCACCTTCAATTTCAGCTCCAGTACTTTGATCTTTAATATTAAACTCACCTAAATCTTCATTTTGCATTATAGAATTAATATCGCCATATTCTGCAATTAAATCAACATACTTTTCATTGCTTTTAATTTTTTCAAGTTCTGGAGAATGGATTGCATACCATTCCCTTAATCTTTCAATTAGTTTACCTGTAGCTTCATCAATTTCATCTATTGAATTAATAGCCTGAATTAAGTACATATCTTCTGCTTTGGAGGCCTCTTTAATTTTGTAATCTGTAAGATCAAATGCTACTCTGCGCAGTTCCTGATTTAACTCATCACTTGATACTATAAAACCAGTTTTTTTTAAAACACTGGCCATGTTTAACCTTAAATAATCTCCTGCAGCACTCGGATTTTCAAATTTGAATTTAGATGATCCTTTCAAGCTTTTATACTTCGAGACACGGATATTAGTTTCAATAATCATTGAATCACATTTTTTAATGTTCCTTCGAAGTAAAAATTCTTCTTCCTGGGTTAAATCTCCTTTACCTGTCTCAATTATTCTTTCTGTGATTTTTTCCTTTGGGAAAAGTTCATAATCAATGAGATTGAAATCTTTATCCAATATAACAAAACCTGCAAAACAACCTGTAAGATAACATTTCATAGAAATTGATCTGTATCATATAGTTTTAAAGTTTTTTTATGGTGGAGCAAAATGTTAGAAGTCAGCATATGTAACATTAAACTAAAAAATCCAACCATGCTTGCAGCCGGTATTCTTGGAACTACTGCTGCTTCAATGAACTGGGTTTCAAGAAGCGGTGCTGGAGCAATTGTAACCAAATCATTTGGTCTAAATCCAAATAAAGGTTACCCTAACCCAACAACCGTTGAAGTAACCGGAGGAGTTATAAACGCCATAGGACTATCAAATCCAGGTGTAGACGTATTTATTGGAGAACTGGAAAAAATTGAAAGGTCAACTCCAATCATTGCCTCAATATACGGCGCTTCAGGGAATGATTTTGCTCAAATAGCCTCCAAAATTGAAAATTATGTTGATTTAATTGAATTAAATGTTTCATGCCCCCACGCACAGAAAGGTTGTGGTGCTTCAATAGGGGAAGACCCCAACCTCACAGGAGAGATTGTAAAAGCTGTTAAAAAAATAGTTGATATCCCGGTCATTGTTAAATTAACGCCTAATGTTACTGATATCGTTGAAATTGCACTCAGTGCCGAAAAAGCAGGGTGTGATGGATTAACTCTTATAAATTCCCTTGGCCCAGGGCTTAAAATAGATATAGAAACTGCTAACCCTATTCTTTCCAATAAATTTGGAGGGATGTCTGGACCTGCAATTAAACCCATCGCACTTAGGTGTGTTTATGATGTATATGATGCAGTTAAAATTCCTGTTATTGGTGTTGGCGGTATTGCAGATTACAGAGACGTGGTAGAATTTTTATTTGCTGGAGCCAGCTCTGTTCAAATTGGTACCTCAGTTATGTATAAAGGACCCTCTATTTTCAATGAAATTAATATTGGAATCCAAAAATTCATGCAGAGAAAAGATTATTTTTCCATAGATGAAATGGTGGGAATTGCACATTATGATTAAAAATAAATCAAAATCAGGCTGATAACATGCACGTTCCGAAAACTGTTGAAATAAAAAGAGTTATTGAAGAAACAAAAACTGTAAAGACATTTATTTTTGACTTCGACACGGAAAATGTTAAACCCGGGCAGTTCATGATGGTCTGGAACTTTAAGGACGAAAAACCAATGTCCATATCCTTAATTGATCCCATCAATGACAAAATAGGTATAACCATGAAAAAGATCGGCCCATTTACAGAAGCTGTTTGCTCACTAAAAGCAGGGGACAAGCTTGGTTTAAGAGGTCCCTATGGTCGTGGTTTTGAAATAGCTGGCTCAAATATACTTGCAGTTGGAGGGGGTGTTGGAATGGCTCCAATTTCAGCATTTGTACATGAATGCTTGCGGAGAGGAGTTAATGTTGATGTTATAAGTGCAGCGACCACAAAAGATGAGCTTTTATTTACAGAACAACTTAAATCCACAGATATTACTGCATATGCATGTACAGACGACGGAACCTATGGTTTCTGTGGTTTTGCCACCGAATTCATGGAGAAAATAATTGAAAAGAAGGATTATGATATGGTGGTTACCTGTGGGCCTGAAGTAATGATGAAAGGAGTATTTGATATCATTGATAAACTTAAAATTCCTGCTCAGTTTTCACTGGAACGCTACATGAAATGTGGATTTGGAATTTGTGGGCAGTGCTGTGTTGATGATATTGGATGGAGAGTCTGTGTCGAAGGACCTGTTTTTTGGAGTGATGAAGTGAGACTAATAACAGAATTTGGTAAATATAGAAGGGATGCAGCCGGAATGAAACATAAAATATAATATTTACTAAAAATAAAAAAATAGGTCCTTGAATCAGGTTCAAGACAATTTTATCTCAATGGAATTAGAAATGGCAGAATGTTTAGAACCATTGGGATCATTAAATTTAACACTGAACCCTCCTATAAAATAAGGGTTGGATACTGTAGCATCAGGTCCAAAATCTTCCTGTACCTCTGCATCAGTGGGTATATATGTGGTACTTGTGTATTTTTTGGTTTCTCCAGGTTTAAGAGTTCCAACGACCTGTTCAAAGTCCTGACTGTCAAGTAGAACATTGTATACAGTTTCAGTTCCATTATTAGTTACCTCATACTGAATGGTTATATTCATACCTTTTTTAGCTGTTTCAGGACCTTTTTGAACTGCAACCACATCAATTGCCCTGGTAACGTTGGTGTTATTCTGTGGCTGGGTAGTTGTATTATTTTGAATGGTTGTGTTATCCTGGCTGGTGCATCCAGATACAAAAACAACCATACCAATAATAGCAAATATAATCACAATTCCTATCTTTTTACCCGTTTTAATCCCTCCTTTGAAAAATTATTATGGACATAAACATATATAAAATGATCATCAGGATAAACTATCTAAAAATAATGCTTAGTAGGGCTTAAAATATAATTTTAATGTATCTATGAAAATTTGATCTGTTTATCCTTTTTTATCAACTCATCGAACTCTAATCCTGCGCTATACGCCAGATCCACGTCTACCTTATAATTTTCTCCTCTGGTTTCAATAAGATCGTCAACATGGACGAAACGCCATTTTTTATTCTTAAATTTAACACCCAGATATGGTTCTGCCCCAAAGATTTCTGAAAACTCCTTTAATCCGATGATTTTTCTAGAATTAATATAAATATGATTTGCAGAAGTTGTTTTAACCTCAATTGCCAGATAAACCCTTCCATTACCTGCAATTATATCTGGAAGCGGCTTTTTTGTTGCCCCTCCTGAAGCCGGTGCTCTCATAGCAGCACAATCTGCATCCCAGAGCATTTTTACCAGTTCACGCTCAACACGTGACCCTCTTTTATTCATAATAATCAGAACATTAATTTTTGAAAATAAACTATCAATCTATCAAAAAATCGAAGATTTTGACGCCATGAAAGTTGCAGGAATTTAAAGATAGTTATAATTTAATGCAATATAAAACCTTTGATAGAATTAAGATAACTTTAACTGGCATTAAATTTTGTGAAACCTCATTTAGAATTTTTGTGAATTTATTCCAGTTTTAGCTAGAATTAATATGTATGGAGAATTTCTTACAATTTAAATGAAGGGTCATAATAATCCATTTTAGAAGCATTAAAAGTGCCATTTTTACCGGATTCTCTAATCCACTCAATTCTTGCGCTCTTGATAATCAGTTTTTTATCTGTAAAAATAATGTCCACTATTATGCCTGCCTGGCAATCATTGGTATTAAATGTTATAAATCTGGAAAAAGAGCCTTTAAATACGTACTTATTTTTTAAAAACCACTGAGTTAGATTAACACTGTCCATGTGGCCTATTAATTTGCCTTCAAGTAAAACATCGCATTTAAGTGAGCTACAGGTTCTCTCTATTTTAAGCATTTAGCTATCACCAATATTGATTTAACTGAAGATTAATTTATAATAGCAAATATATTTTTTTATTATTGAATCAGTAAATTCGATGATGATTAAAATTAAAATAAGTAAGAATGGGGCCGGGGCCGAGATTTGAACCCGAGTCGTGGGATCCACAGTCCCAAAGGATAACCACCTACCCCACCCCGGCCTGGGAATTAAATAATATGGAGTAAATATCACAAATGCGGGAGCAGGGATTCGAACCCTGGTAGGCCTACGCCAACGGGTCCTAAGCCCGTCCCCTTTGGCCAGCTCGGGCACCCCCGCCAGCTATTAGTTTTGTCAAAATCAGCGATTTTGACTGTGTGGAAATCAAATCCTCAAAAACCATAGCATACAAAACGAATTTTGTTATCTCAGCATCTGATAATTTTGAGAATTTTTGAGTTAGAAAAATGCTCCGGCCGGGATTCGAACCCGAGTCTTCGGCTCGAAAGGCCGAAATGATTGGCCGGACTACACTACCGGAGCATGTAAATAATTTATTGTTTGCTGCATCAAATTCCACGAATTTTAGAAGCATATGGATGGGCCCAATGGGATTCGAACCCATGGCCGCTCGGTTATGAGCCGAGCGCTCTACCTGGCTAAGCTATGGGCCCACAGCGCCGCCGGCAGGACTCGAACCTGCGACCAATCGGTTAACAGCCGAACGCTCTACCTACTGAGCTACGGCGGCCACGCCAAGCAAAGCATGCAAACACCAACATGAATTGTTTGATGCATGCGAAAAATTGACAGTTTTTCGCTGTTACGAACCGAAGATCCATAAACATCAAAAACGTTTGGTTTTTGAAGCGTGCAAGCTACAAGCTGGGGTTTGCAAGGATTGAAAATATAAGCACATTTGTGACGTATTGTTTAAGTTAGTGATTATAGTATATAAACGTTTTGGATATTTAAATTAGTAGTATAGACTGATTTTCGCCTGATTTTTGGTGATTATAGCATATATACTTTGTTATTACTGGCTTATATATGTTTTATGTATGACATAGAAAGAGAAAAGACCATTATCGAAGACTTCAAATTAATCTAATCAAAAGATTTTAAAAGTTTTAATTTTCAATAAATTCATTATAAATACTATTACTTAGAACCTCATTCTAACACTACTAAGGTGAATTATGAATCTTATAAACAAAATCAAAAACTTCGAAGTCCTTGATTTAATGCAAAAAGCTAATAAAATCACCCTTAAAAGACATGGAAATCAAATAACACTTGAAAGGGCTATTTTTCTTTCATGGTGGTGTGATAAAGGCGACTGCCTGTTTTGCTACATGTCATCACAGAAACCGAAAATTAGAGAACCCGGTACTGCAAGGCGTAATGTAAATTCAATTTTAGCCGAAGCAGAGCTTTGCAGAAGAATTGATTGGAAAATTGAATTTCTTTCAGGTGGATACGGCTCTTTTTCAACTGAAGAAATAAAGGATATTTCAAAGAGAATCTACAGGATCACTGGAGAGCCTGTATGGCTCAACACTGGAATTACAAAGGATCTTGAGGCCT
>JAVSLW010000009.1 GCA_039666455.1 Methanobacterium sp.
AGAAGAATTAAAAAATGTTTTTGAGGAAATATTTAAAGAAATAATAGGAGAAAAATCCTTTTATGAAAACTGGATTCAAAAATTCATATCAACAGTGAAAAATATTAAGTAATCAACTATACTCCTGATATTATAGGATCTGGATAACTGGTTGTATTGTTTACAGTTGTCGGTGATTGGAACGAATTATTACTAGAACTATTGCCTGCTGTGTTTTCTGCTGAAACTGCGCTGCTTAGAAGAATTATAAGTAGCGCTGTTAGTGCTAAGAAAGTTGCTTGTTTTTTCATTTCATTTTTCACCCCCTTTTAATTTTTTATGTGATCTTATGAGGTCATACAATACGTTCATACAATCATATGCACTGGTTTGTAATAATTTCATATATTAAGCTTTCTAAATGATAAAAATAGAAATATTTATTAATAGATTAAAAAAAATTCCTCTATGTATGAAGGATTTTAAAAAATAAATAATATATTAATATATAGATATAATTAAATAATAATATGGTTGTTGGGTCATAAAATATCCGGTTATAAAGTCATAATACTCATGAATTTCTCTATTACATCTCTAACTAACCAAATATCTACTAAAAATGGAAAACTGGAGAAAAAACACATAAAAAAAAAACCAGCATGTGAAAATCTCTGATTTTTCAACACCCCTAACTTTACAGACCCTAAAATAAAATAGATTTAAATAATTAAATCTTTTCAATTGCTGCTATAAGAAGCTTGATGGTATTTTCTATGTCTTCAAGGCTTGCAACCTCAACCGGAGTGTGGATATACCTTGTTGGAACTGATAAAACACCTGTGGGAATTCCCTCGCGGGTTAAATGAATTGCAGTAGCATCAGTTGTACCACCTTCACTTACTTCAAGCTGATAAGGGATTTCTTCCTCAATTGCAGATTCAATAAGGAGTTTTTTAACCATGGGATGCGTAATTGTTCCTCTTCCACTTGCATCTGTTAAAATAATGGCCGGACCTTTGTTAATTTTAGCAGGGGCATCTTCAAATTTAATTCCAGGGTGATCTCCACAAATAGTAACGTCCAGTGCAATCGCCATATCTGGATTTATTTTAAAAGCAGATGTTTTTGCCCCTTTAAGTCCCACTTCCTCCTGAACAGTGCCTACACCATAAATGGTTGCACTGGTTTTTGCGCGCTTCATGGCCTCAACAAGGACGTAACAACCCACCCTGTTATCAAATGCCTTTCCAGTTACCAGATTTCCCCGGAGATTTGAAAATTCATGTTTGATGGTTACAGGATCTCCAATGCTAATGAGTTCTTCTGCTTCCTCCCTGTTTGAGGCGCCTATATCAATAAACATGTTTTCATATTCAAGTACCTTCTTTTTTTCTGCAGGTTTCATCCTGTGGGGAGGTTTTGCGCCTATAACTCCCAGAATTTTTCCTTTTTTTGAATGTATAATGACTTCCTGGTTTAAAAGCATCTGGTCGTTAATACCTCCTATCTTGGAAAACTTAATGAAACCATTTTTATCAATAAATCTTACCATAAGCCCAATTTCATCCATATGGGCTGCAAGCATTATTTTCTTACCATTTTTGCCTTTCTTTACTGCAATTATATTGCCCATATTGTCAGCTTCAATTTCGTCAACATGGTCTTTTAACTCGTCTGTAATTATTTTACGGATTTCCTCTTCAAAACCAGATACTCCAGGAGCATTGGAAAGTTTTTTTAGTAATTCACTCATAATATACCTCTAAATCGTTATAAAGACTTGATTAAAATTAATATCCCCAGAATTATGATTATTATAGGTCCGGCCTGCTGTATAACTAATTGAATGGGAATAATGCCCAGGTTTATTGCATACCATAGTAAACCAGTGACTATGAAGATGATACTTATATAAACACCGTATTTATTAATTTTTCTTTTAGGCTTCTTTTTTTTGGTTCTTTCAGCTTGTTCTTCATCTGTTTTTATTTCTACTGTGTCTTTCATATCAATCCACTCAAACTATGATTTTAGATATCTAAAAGATTCAACAAATATCTTTATTAAGTGTAATATATTAAAATTTAAACAGATATATTTTTTCTATGGCTGAATTAATTTTCAGATAATAACTAAAAAAGTGAAATTTATGATACCCAAAGACCATCCACGATACCATTCTCTTTTGTCGAGGGAAAAAATCGTAGATGCATATAAATCAGGGATTTTAGCAGATGCAGGAATGATTGCTCATGGAAGGGGAGAAACATTTGACTATTTGATAGGAGAAAAAACAACTGCAGCTGCCAGAAAATCCATTAAAACCGCTGCTGCGGCACTATTACTTGCTAAAAATCCGGTGATATCTGTTAATGGGAATACCGCTGCACTTGTAAGCAGTGAAATAGTGGAACTGGCCGATATTTTAGGTGCAAAAATAGAAATTAACCTGTTTTACAGAACAGAAGAAAGAATTAAAACCATTTTAAAGGTGCTAAATGAAGCAGGTGCAGAAGAAGTTTTAGGAACTGAAAGTAAGGAATTAAAACATATAGAAGGCTTAAATCATCCGCGTGGAGATGTAAGTAGTGGAGGAATCTATAAAGCTGATGTGGTCCTGGTTCCTCTTGAAGACGGCGACAGGACAGAAGCACTGATTAAATCAGGAAAATTGGTTATAGCTGTGGATTTAAATCCTTTATCAAGAACTGCCAGGACAGCTTCCATTACAGTTGTGGACAACATAACAAGATCAATATCATGCCTTATAGAAAATGTTCTTAAACTTAAAGATAGAGATAGAGAAGAACTGAAAAGAATAGTTGACAATTTTAACAACGTTAATAACCTTAAAGATTCTTTGAAGGTCATGTTAAATTCTATTAATGAATTTGAAAAAGAGTGAAATCATGCAGGTAATTGGAGTGACCGGACTACCTGGATCAGGTAAAAGTGTGGTGGCAAGAGTAGCAAATAATCTTGGAATCAATGTAATTCGAATGGGAGACGTAATTAGAGACGAAGCACTTAAAAAAAATGCAGATATTGGAGAAACAGCAGTAAAACTCCGTGAAGATTATGGGAAATATGTGGTAGCTGAAAAATGCGTTGAAATAATAGAAGAAGCGTTAAAAAACACTACAGATGATAAAAATGAACTGAAATTTGTAATTGAAGGTATAAGAAGCCCTGCAGAAGTGGAAATATTTAAAAAACATTTTGGAAAGTTCAAAGTTATTGCTATCTACAGCAGCCCAAAAACACGTTTTATGAGATTAAAACGGCGTAAACGATCTGATGATTCGACAAGTATCCTTGAATTTAAAAATAGGGATGAAAGAGAACTTAAATTTGGGATTGGCAGTGTTATTGCAGCAGCAGACTACATGATAGTAAATGAAGGGCCAATCTGGAAGTATAAAAACTCAGTAAGAAACATATTAAAAAAAGAAATGAAAATACAGGGCAAAAAGAAAGGTAATTATTGAAGAGAATGAATAAGATTTAAAAATAGGGGAACATGTGGTTATGAACTGTGAAATATACGCTAAAGCATCAGTTAATCCAACAGAGGATATGGATAAAGTTATTAAAGCTATTGCAAACGTTATTGAATATGATGAAATTGAAATAGGGGACGATTACGTCTGTGTATCTGGAGGGATAGAAACAGTTAAAAATTTAAAAGACGAATTAAGAGAAAGGAAAATAAGGGGAGCTGTACGGAAAATAATGCTTAAGGGAATAACTGCCGGTAAAATTCACTTTAGATTAAGTAAACAGGCAGCACTTGCCGGGACATTAAATTTAGTGGAGGATAGTCTATGTCCTCTGGGTGAAATAGATGTTGAAATCAAAACTGATGATCCAGATAAATTAATAGACTGGATGGCTCCTGAAATAAAATAATTTCAGGAAGGTTTTATTTATCTATCAAAACTGCATCTTTAATTAAAAAATAACCACTATCTCTTTCCCAAATCACTTCAGATTCAGTAATTTTAATTTTTTTATTAAAAACAGGCCCATCTAAAACAAGAGTTTCTGCCTCGCCCCCTTCAAAGGCAATGTGTATTCCATACTTTTTATTTAAAGCAATGATATCTTCAAGAACAGCAGAATCGATCTTTCTACCTAACCAGGACTCGTCAAGCCCCTCTGCTGAAACGCTTGTAATAATAACCTCAAATCCAAGCTCAATAACTTCCTTCATATATTCTTCTGGGTCCCTGTGCCAGAGTGGAGCGTATGATTTAAGTCCTAATTCTTCACAGATACTGTCAATTCTTGATTTTTGGTAAACAGAATGTAATGCACCAGAATAAATACCTTCAATTCCTTCATTCTTTAAATCTCTTAAAACAGTGGTTAAATCCTCCAATTCTTCTTCTTTAATACCCTTTGTAACTTTCCGGATAAGAGGAACACCCAGTGCTTCAGCAGAAAGTTCTGTAATATGTATATTGGCCACGTGAAACATGTAAGAGGCAGGATTATCTGAAATTAAAGATACCAGATATTTAACTTCATGCCCTTCTTCACGAGCCTTATAATAAGCCATTGTACTATCTTTACCGCCTGAGAAGAGAACTGCCACCTTCATTATGCCACCTGAAATCTAATTTTCCTTCCTCAACCTTTCTTTAAATCTGTCAAAAAGGCTTATCAGTGTATCTATAAATAGGCCTGCAAGGCCCACCAGTATTCCAAGGAGGCCGCATAAAATAATTACACTGCTCTTATCAGGGATAATTGATTTTATATAATTAATCCTGTCCTGTGTGGGGCCCTGAATACCTGTAATAACAACATCTCCTGATAACTGGTTGGAAACATCATAGACCCGGGCAGATTCAACCTGAAGAGATGCATGGGCTGAGCTGTATTTAACGTCTATTGCACCTACAAGCATCAGCCAATCCTCTAATTTTTTAATCACATCCTGAGGATCAGCCTGATTTTGAATCTCAATTTCTATGGTATCATTAGATAGTATCTGGGCAGATCTTATTCCTTTATTGGAAGCAGGTATTCTTTTTGGGAGTACCGCTTTCCATTTATCAGAAAATGGAGTGGTTTTTACAGTTATTCCCCTAACTTCAACACTTTTAACTCCCTCAATTTGTCTGGCACTGTTTACAAACTGGTTAATGTTCAGATTTGTTGAAATATCCACATTTATGGTTTCTATGTCACTGGAAGTTGAAGTGTAAAATGAAGAGGCTATTCCAGGTATATCGTCCATCACCGGACTTATAAAAAAGACTCCACCAATTATTCCAACAATAAAACCAATGGATACCACCATTAAAAGGTTTTTTTTACCTATTATCGGTGTAAGGAGTGCGGTTGAGAAAACAAACACCATTAAAATGATGAATAAAATTACCATTATAATTACTGCGATGGCTTCCATGATATTTTTCCTGTCTGGTTATTAATTCTTTACTTCTTCGCTTCCAACGATAATTCCAGTTGCAGCATCAACATATATTCTTTTAAATATAACAGTGCCTTTCATAAGGGGAACAATCCAGACAGCAGTGTTATTGTTATTAATCATTATATTACCTTTTGCAGGTTCTCCTGCTGTAAAATTAGGTTGTGATGCAATTTTTTTGGCCTGATCAGCTGTAACCTGATAAGTTCCATTATTTCCACCGGTCACATTAACGCTGGTAATGTTACTGGATGTGGAGTTGTTGAACGTAGGAACCTGTGGGGCTGGGACTGGGGCAGGTTCAGTTACTGGAGCTTCTGATGTGTTGTTTACAACTTCAGCTCTGGCATTACCATTAAATGGTCCGTAGGCATACACTACCAGAATTACAGTTACAACGGCAACTATAATCAAAGCTTTTTTTTCCCATCCTGGTTCCAGATCCATAGGATAACTCCAGTTAAATAGTTCTTGTCACTTATAATGAAATAATTTTTATCATTTAAAAATCTTGTTAATATATTGATGTAAATCTTATGGTGCCATTGTCGTTATAAACTTTATACCGATCTCCAGCATTCATGGTAATATTTTCAATATAATCCTTAGCAATTAATTTTATGGGAATATTTTGTCCTTTATACGCCACTGTCACATATCCTGTACTGTTTACTTTTGCCGTATAATTAACATCATCACGAAGATCCAAGTTTATGGAATAACCAGCACCGTTTTTATAAACTGTGTTTATGGTTGTAGCTATTTTTTCACCAACAATCCTTACTTTTCCAAGATCTCCTGTTTCAGTTTTATCCATGCTGCTGTTAACAAGGCTGATAAAACTCCCTGCAATTATAATAAATATTAAAGTGACAAATATCAGCTCAGCACTTGCAATTCCTTTTTCGTCTTTTAAAATTTTAATCACCTAATTATATGAATAAGGACTGCCTGTAAGACCTAAAAATGTCTTATAATTTTCTGAAAGATAGAATATTTCACCATTTGGAGTACCTGCATCATCAGGTTCCCTTATTGTATTATATGTGTTTCCTTTTCTTGTTTGAAGTATAGTACCCGGAATATTTCTGAAATACTCATGATCGACCCTTGAAACATCTTTTCTACCATGTTCTTCCCAGAGAGGATCTCCCAATATAAATGTACTTATACGATTGTTTGGAAGACTTACAGAAGTATTATTTGTTCTATTCTCTAATCTGTCAAAGAAAGATAAACCTCTAAAATCCTGAAAATAATAAGGTCTTGGGAAAATACCGGATGGATTGTCAGTACCATTCATACATTCCCATAAGTAATGTAATTTAGTAGCTTCATTCATACCATCAATTGCAAAATTGTATTCTAAACCAAAAACAGGAGTATATGTTTGGTGAGGATATTTGTATATAATATTACTTTTTCTGTTTTTGGCATTTAACCAGATATATGGGTCTTCTATTCCTTCAATGGAAACATATACCTTTATTTTTGGAGTTTTTCCTTCATATACCTGATCTCTTTGAATAATTTTAATTGGTATTCCTTCTTTAATGTTCACATAAAACCCAAAAGGATCCTCCTGAGTAATGTTTAGGTCACTATCAGTGAAAGTTGTTCGGGTGTAATTGGTGATAGGGATATTATTTATGTATACTTCTCTTCCAGTTTGATATTCAATATTCTTACAGGTTTCAATAACATGTGAATTAAGATTGACCAGTATATGCGTTTTTATGTAGTTCTGGCTGTTGTTTAAAAATCTTTCATCATCAATAACTTTCCTTGTTGCATTATAAGCGCCGTTTCTGCCTGCATCAGCAGCACCCTTTTCAATTGAAGCATAAATATTGATAGCAGCATCGTGTGATACATCCCCTCCCAGTGCAATTGTAGAAATAGTATTTATCTCTTCAACAATTTCTCCATATGAAACTGCAATTATCATTACAGGTATAAAAAGTAAAAATACCAGTGGAGTAAATGTATAACCTTTTTCATCCATTTTAACGCCTTCTAAAGTTTAATTAAAAATTTTTTAGTTCCTCCATAATTCTAATCTAACAGGCAAAGCATTAGGTAAATCACCAGCATACATTGCTTCCTTTCTTATTAAATCAGGTTCTGGATTGATCCCTGCGGAGTTCAATATATTGATTAGTTCTACATAAGCAGCATTTTCAGCGGCGCTGGCATTTTCAGCATATGCTGTTGTCCAGACATTCTCTAAAAATTTAGGGTAAAGTACTGCTATACGTGACCCTGAAAATATTTCAGCATTAGCATCAAAATCCCCTGATTCCCAGTTATTTGCAGGTCCAGTAACTGTAACCATAAGATTATAAGTGCCGGGTTTTAAAGTATAATTTCCAGGAGTTCCATTAGTGAACACACGGGGTCCTGCAGCATCCAAGTTAGAAAGATCTATAGAATATGGGATTGTAGAATTATCATATAAAACTGCTCCACCCGGATATTCAATTTTTATGTTTCTTGAATCAGTTCCAACCCCTGCAAAAAACAATACCTTTTGAGCATCAGCCCCCACTGTAAAAGAACGTGTTTCTGTACGCTGATTATTATTACTTTGATAACTTTGGTAAGGGAAATTTTCCCATCTTATAGGTAATTTTGTAGTTGTAATTTGTGTGTAGCAACTAACAAGACCACTAAGGTCATAGTCATTTCCAGGAACATTGTCCCAAACAGTTATTCTTACTTTATTATTTCCAACCTGTAATGGGGCCGTACTATTAGGGCCAATATAAATTATTCCGGGAATATTTCCATAGCCATCACTCCTGGCACTGTATTGAGTTGAACCCACACTAAAAGAGCAAAAAGCAGTGTTCCAACGAGTACCGTCCCATACTTCAACCAAAGCATTATCTACCCCACCATAGGCATTTACCACAGTAAATGCATCAAATATTCGAGTATTAGAAGGAATATAAATATCCTGAACAATGCTAACTGCAGTTGCTGTACCTATATTGGGGATATTTGTTATAACAAAGGGAACACCATTATCAAAACCATGATTTCTATTTAACAGATTGCTCCAAGTTACTCTTCTTAAATTGGTGAAAGAAGTAACTGATCCCGTATTAATATCATATATTCTACCATATTCAGTGGCCTGTCCGTTTCCATCCAAATCCTGTGGACTTTCAACTGCCAGTCCTGCTGCATTGTTAAACGGAAATCTGGTAGTATTAAGTCCTTTGGGAACTTCTATGTTAGTTGTATAATTTCCTATTAATGAAAACCAGGGCATGTCATGCCCTCTCAAGTTACTATCAATATAGTTATAAACAGGACTTGTAAATTTGACACTATAGTTATTTACGCCGTTAACCATCCTATTATAATCAATTACTCCCTGATAATTGTACATCGGGAAATTTTGTCTATTACTACCTGATGTGGGAGGTGTTTTATACAAAAAATCAAACTGGTTTGCATTAACAGGATAAGTATATCCATTTAAAGTAAAGTTCAGTCCATACGCAGGACCTGTTCCTGTAGTTGAACGATTTTGATTACATGAACCTGCAAGGAAAACTCCACCTCGAATTGTTGCACCATTGGGAATAGAAAATTGTATATTTATTGGTGTGTTTGGAGCACCTGAAGCTGATCCCCAGTGAGGGAATGAAGCTAATCTAGCACGGCCATTACTATCTCTCCACGGAGAAAAATTACGTAACCAGTTGTGGAAATTCCATAAAGTGGTGGTAACATTTTGAGTTTGATTTTCAAATTCAACTTCCTCAACCTTGTACCACGCACGACCTACCCATCCTTCTTGAGGCCCAGATATTACTTTAACTCTTGTAGCTACATTATTAGAGTAAAGTAGACCTCTGTTATTGGTAAGAGACGGATTGGATCCAAGTGTTATTTTATAACCTATGTTTCCCGGTATCATGGAGTTTAATGATGAATTTAAAATCTGTGTAGCGTTATTTGGACGGCCACCAGCATAATAAACTGCTGCAGTATTCAATGTTCCATCCTGTTCCATCACTGCTAAAGCACTGTCAGCAAGTGCTTCGAGATGCTGATGGTCATCACCCATATAGACTGGCATCATCTGGTATGTAATAAAAGACGTGGTAAAAACCATAAAAATAACCAGTGCCAGTGTGGCATCTGTAGTAAATATAAATCCTTTATCGTCCATTTTTATCACTTAACCCATAAATAAAATAAAAATCTGTATCTTTTACGCTCAATATTATCTGGATTAATTTGACCTGGATCTGTATTCTTAGGAACCTGCACAATATAAACATCCAATGAACTCCAGGGATTACTTGTTCCTCTTACAGTAACAGTATTGTTCATGAAATAAGTTTCATTATATAAAAACCTTGAATCAACCTGTTTAGTTATATTAGCATATCTTGTTGCCTGACCGCGGAAATCATTAGGGTCTACAACTCTATTATTGTTAATTTCAACTGTTGCAGAATCATAACCTCTGTTAACCACTAAAGCCCAGTAATCAAAAGTATTTACATAATTTAAATTAGTTGGAAATGGATCAGGCGGACTTGTATAGACTCTTGGAGGGCCGGGATTATATCTAAGCAGATCCTTTGCAGATGAAACAATTTTCAAGTATCCATAAAGTACAAATCGTTCTATCCTTACAATATTTTTTGCACTGCTGTTATAGGTTCCTAACGTCTTAACTGAGTAATTATCTCCTACTCTTGTAACATTAAGGAAAAAACCGTAATCATTTCCAATCATGTCCTGAATATGGGATTGATTAAGTTGTCCTAACTTAATTGCGTCTGTCGTGCCTTCTACAGGTACACTTTTAATGTAATCATATTCAGCAAGCCCTGCTATTCGAGGATTTCCAGACATTTCCCAATCTATTGGACTCCCTGATGTTTCAAGTAATGAACGAACAGTATCTGAAGCAGCGCGTTCTGTTGAGCTTTGAAAAACAGCACTCTGCGTTAAATAAAGCATGCTGTCCATATTAGCTGCAGCCATACCTATTATCAGAGTAATGGGGATAAGTGCAAGTAAAAGGTCCAGAGAAAATATTTGACCCCTTGAATCTTTTCTTAATAGTCCCAATTACATCCCCCATGTTCTTAAATATACATATTAATGATTATCCAGTACTCAAACATTATTAATTGTTAGTTATTGCCATATAATACATATATATATTTGTAAAGTCTTATCTCACCTTGAAAAAGTATTATTAAATTTAAATAATTACTGATCCCATTTGATTTACAAATATATCAAAAAAGATTTTTTATCTAAAGAAATGGAGGAAAGTAGTAAATAATATAACTCTGTACAAAAATAAAATAACATGGTTAAAATGGATCAAAGAGGACAGATTTCAATAGAATTCGTGCTTGTCGTTGCTCTTATGCTGGTAATAGTTCTTTTAGTGGGAGCATATGCTGGAGATCAAAACGAAATAAACACGGTGACTGCAGCAGCAAGAACCGGGGCTATGGATGCTGCAACTGATTTAGCTCTTTTAAATAGGAATATGGAACCTTTAAGAGTTAATGATGTTAGAATAAATGGAAGTGGTCAAAATTTAACACTTTTAATAAATGTATCGGGCCCTATTTCAGATAACAGTAACAGGACAATATTTAATGCAACTTTACAGTCTATTGCTGACCTGGGGTATACAATTGACGTACGTAATACAACCAATTTCTTTGACGACGTGGTGGTAACAGGCAGGCATACATACGGTGTTATAATTGTCTAAGCGTTGCATAACTCTTTATGTACTTCAGGGCAATTCATTCTTCTTTTTTAGGTTAACGCAGTTTATAGATAAAAGTGTAAAGTTTCCCTACCACATAAGCTCAAAAAAGTGTTAATTTAATATTTCTATTATACTGCCTGGTTTATTTCCGTTCATGCTCAAAAATTTTTCTTCTATTTGAATTTTAACCCTGTTTCCATCATCTGCACCATAACTGTTATCCACAATGTAAATATCTGGCTTTACATTTGAACAGATATCATAATCAACCTTAACATAAGCTGTTTTTTTACCGGTTTCAATTACAGTCCCATAGGTAAAGTTTCGATGATATCTTATTCTGAAAATTAAAAAAACTGCAGCGACAGATATAACTGCAAATATTAAAACAGAAAGGGACGGTAGAAACTCAAATGAAAATGACATCACAAAATTGGGATTGGTTCCAACAAAAACCAGTGCCAACCCAACAGCAACATACATCAAAAAGAAATCACGGTAAGCATTAAAATCAGCCGCATACATTAATTTAATCTTTGAAAACAGAGTATAAACTATAAATACCACGCAGGCAAGTCCAGAAATTGCATAAAGGGTCAAAGATAAGAAATTAAATATAAAAAGCATTGAAATAACTAAAAATGCTCCAGACATGATTTGAAGCATGAAAACAGTTCTTTCCTTTTCTTCTGATGTGAATTCCTCTTTTAATTGTTTATTTTGGGTTAAGTCATTAACAAATATGGTACTTCCATCTGATTCATCTTTTCTATAAATTTCAGGAACTCCCATCTTTGATATTGTTTCCTGAATCCGGTTATCATTTTTTATTCTATAAATCTTTTCCTTAATAACATCAGGGTCCACCTTATCTTTGATATTATCAGTATTTATGCCTTTTAATCTGTTTGGAATGTTAGGTATCTCTAAAATAATCATTCCGACAAAATTAAATATCCCTATAACTAAATCTCCAAATATTGTAAATAATTTCATTAAAATTCCCTCTAATTTACCCTTCTAATAGTGATTTGATTTTGTCCTGTTAGCCATTCAACTTGAAGAGTATGCCAGGTTTTATTTAAAGTGATGGAAGTGGTGTTTAGATTGTAGTTAGTAGTACTGGAGACATTTTTAAGAGTTCCATCTGAAAGGTTAGTAATAATGAAAATTTCATTACCTCTGGTTTGAAGTTTCATATTGTTTTGAGGAATATAAACATTAAACGTTCTTTTAGAACCTGGACCGTTTGCATAAACTATATTTACTGCGTTTGCAGTGCTTTCAACCGCTATTTTTGCATCAGAAGTCCATGAAACATCGTTACTTGCATCAATGGCCTGTCCCATTAAAGGTATAGTTACAGCAGTCAAAATAGTTAAAATCACCACAATCAATAGCAAATATTCTGCTGAAATCTGTCCCTTATCATCCATTTCATTCACTACCTAAAAATTATGTTTATAACTATATATATTTTGGGTATATCAAAAATTAATGGCAGGTACCTTAAACTATAAGATCAAAACATTATACTCCAGATTTCAGGCTAACTAAATAGGAAATAAAGCACTTTCTGGAGTATAACTGCCAGATCTCCAATAAAAAGAGATATTAAAAGACCTATAAAAATTGATGGTGCAAATGGAACTCCTTTTTTAATTCTAAACTCCTTAGAAATTTTGTTTTCATTATAAAGTTTCTTTAAAAGTTCAATATCTTCTTCAGATAGTCCTGCAGCCATACTACTTATTATAAGCTTACCTTTAGGTTCCTGTAGGCCTGCAGTATCACCTTTCTTAATTGACTCTTTTATTCCCTCAAAAAGTCCCTTATCATCCACGTAGACTTCACCATCCATTTGATAGATGTTGTAAGCTGGAATCATCCCTTCCTTTAAATCCTTAATTTCATAATCATCCTGCAGCGCTTTCTTATTCACAGTTGTGAGGAGCTTTTTAACAATCTCAATGGCAGTTATCATTAAAAATAGTACAATTACACTGCTTATTGTTAATGTTAAATTACTGTAAAGTGCAAATACTGTTAAAGCAGATACAGCTACAGTCTTGATCCTGTTAGGTAACTTTGAAATAACAAGGGTTAAAAGATAAATTAAAATTAAAGAAACTATAATTATCTGAAAGGGTAGATAAGGAGTAATAATAATGGTCAGTGTAACTGCTGAGGTAATTACAAGCGTTAAAACTATATTTTTCCTGTAATCTTTAACTAGTGCAGTTAACTCATCCATTAGATACGGTTTCTTCTTTAAAGCTATGTAGAATATGAATATCAATAAAAAGGGGAGTATTGCAAGGATACTGTTAATTATCAGGGTGAATGGAAAAGGATAAGATGCATTAATGGGAAAGGAAGCACCTGAAATATTATAACCTGTAATTGCAGGATAAAATGGAAGTAAGGCTGCTAAGCATGTGAATAATTTAACATCTCCACCAGCCCATGCCCCTAACTTCCAGAATATGTATCCCAGAATAAAAATTGCTGCAGTAAAGATCAATGTATAAACTATTAGCCAGATATTACCCAGTATAAAGGCATAAAATCCATTTAGAACTATTCCAATTCCTATTAATGGAAGAGTTAATTTATTAGGGATAATTCCTGATTTTAAGTCAGTGTAACTGGCATATAAACATGCAGTAACTGCTATAATTGTACATAAAAAAGGTATCTCGGTCATTTAATCACCTTTGTTTTCGAATGCTGCCTTCATAAATGAAACAAAGATTGGATGTGCCTTATTTGGCCTTGATTTAAATTCTGGATGGAACTGGCATCCTAAAAACCATGGATGGTCTTCAAGCTCGATCATTTCAACCAGCAGATAATTGGGAGAAATACCAGAAATTACCAGACCTTTTTCCTGTAGAATTTCGCGGTATTCGTTGTTGAATTCAAATCTGTGTCTGTGTCGTTCATTTACTGTCTTAACTTTATATGCGTCATAGGCTAATGTGTCTTTTTTAATATTGCATGGATAAGAGCCAAGCCTCATTGTTCCACCCATGTATTCAACCTTTATCTGTTCAGGCATGATGTCGATAACTGGATTTTTTGTATCCGGGTCAAATTCTGTGCTGTTTGCATCTTCAAACCCGTGCATTCTTGCAAATTCAATTACCATGCACTGCATTCCAAGGCAAATTCCAAATAAAGGAACCTTATGATCAATTGAATATCTTACAGCATCCAGTTTCCCTGAAATGCCTCTTTCGCCAAATCCTCCAGGTATTAGGAGTGCATCAAGTCCTTCAAGTTTTTCTATGTCTATAGAATCCTCTGCGCTGATCCATTCAATGTTTACTTTAACTCCTACTTCAGCTGCTGCATGTTTCAGTGCTTCCCTTATACTGATATAAGCGTCTTCCAGCTCCACGTACTTTCCAATAATCCCAATAATTACTTCTGGTTCTTCAATTTTAAGGGATTCAACAATTTCACTCCAGCGGCTCAGATCAGGTTTTCCATCACTCCTTTTTATTCTTTTTAGAACATATTCACCCACATTTTCTTCATTTAAAATTAGTGGAACTTCATAAATTGAACCAACGTCAGGAGCATTTATAACTGCATCAACTTCAACATCACAGAAATGTGCTATTTTCTGTTTTAGGGGGGTATCAATTGAATATTCAGACCTGCAGACAATCATATCTGGATTGATACCAGTGCTTCTAAGCTCTTTTGTACTGTGCTGGGTTGGTTTTGTTTTAAATTCTCCAGCAGCTCTTAGATAAGGCACGTAAGTCACATGAATAAACATTACATTGTCATGGCCTTCCTCGTTACGTAATTGTCTTAATGCTTCTAAAAATGGCTGGCTTTCTATATCTCCCACAGTTCCCCCCACTTCAACCAGAACAATGTCAGCGCTGCTTTTACCTGCAATTTTTCTTACCATCGTTTTAATTTCGTCGGTGATGTGCGGTATTATCTGCACACAGGAGCCAAGGTAATCTCCTTTTCTCTCTTTTTCAATAACAGATGAATAAACTTTACCTGTTGTTATGTTAGAATCACCAGAAAGCTCTGTATCTAAAAATCGCTCGTAGTGCCCTAAATCAAGATCTGTTTCCATACCGTCTTCAGTTACAAACACTTCCCCATGCTGATAAGGGTTAAGTGTTCCGGAATCCCAGTTTAAGTATGGATCTATCTTTATTGCAGTTACATCAATCCCGTAAGACCTTAATATTCTTCCTATTGATGCTGCAGTTATTCCTTTTCCTATTGAGCTTACAACTCCTCCTGTTACTATGATATATTTTGACAGATGAACCATCTCCTCTAAAAAATCATTATTATCATTAAAATCTCACTCTGATTGGCTAAAATTATAAAATATAATTTCGGTTTACTGTTTTGGGGCATTCAATTTTGAAAAACTTAAAAAATTACTCATAAATTTATGACCTTCAATGGTTCCAAGAGAACCTCTTTTTGCTGAAAATTCATTGTACTGAGTTGCATCGTCCTTAATGCCGTTAGTAGAATACATTGCATAAGGAACAGGTTCTGTGGTGTGTGTTTTGACATATATTGGAGTTGCATGGTCTGGAAGTACTGAAATAGCGTAATCATCAAACCTGGGGAGTTCATCAAGAAGCTTTCCCAGTATCTTATAATCAATGTTTTCTATTGCTTTGATCTTTTCTTCAATATCTCCAGCATGCCCTGCTTCATCTGGAGCTTCAACATGGATAAATATCAAATCATGGTCATCCAGACCATTTATTGCATATTCTGCCTTCTGATTATAATCAGTATCATAATATCCGGTTGCTCCTGGAACATAAATGTTGGTAAGTCCAAGGTGAATCCCGATACCTTTAATTAAATCAACTGCAGTGATTGTAGCGCCTTTTAATCCGTATTTATCAGTGAACGAAGGTATTTGTGGTTTTATGCCCTGTCCCCATAACCAGATCATGTTTGCCGGGTTTTTACCTGATTTAACTCTTTCCTGATTTACCGGATGGTTTTTAAGCAATTCTTTAGATTCTCTCATGACTTTATTTAATAATACGGCGTTTTTATCATCATATGGCTTTAATAAATGCTCTTCAATACTTTTACCGACAATATCATGTGGTGGTGATGATTTAAGGGATTCTGAGTCCACATCATTAAACACAAAGAGATTCCTGTAGCTAACACCCAGATAAAATTTTCCTGTTTCCCCAAATTCATCATTTAATGCATTGATAAGCTTTTCAGATTCTTCTGTAGAAATATGGTTCGCATTAAAATCTGCTAATCTGCCATTTTTTTCTGTAATAAAATTGCATCTGAATGCTACCTGGTCTGATTTAAGATCAGCGCCTATACTTGCTGCTTCAAGAGGGCCTCTCCCAGTATAGTAGTCTTCAGGGTTATAACCCATAATGGAAAGGTTTGCAACATCAGATCCAGGTTCCATGTTATCTGGGACTGTTTTTAAAAACCCACTTACACCATTAAATGCCACGTAATCCATGTTGGGAGTTACTGATGCTTGAAGAGGTGTTTTATTGTCTAATTCTTTCAGGGGATAATCTGCCATCCCGTCTCCTATTATCACTATGTATTTCATATTTTTAGAATCTCCAGAAATATTTGAATTATTTAGACTTATAAATGCTTATGATATCACTTAATATAGCTGATGCAGTTTCTATTGACCCTGCTCCACATCCTACAACTGTAACATCCTCTGCGAGGTCTGTTTTAATGGTTGCAACATTCAGTGTACCTTCCACTGCAAATGGTGAACCTTCCTTTACAAGTCTTGGGGAAACTTCAAGGGTATCGGATGACACTTCACCAATTAATTTAATTAAATATCCCTCTTTTTGTGCAAGTGAAACAGCTTCTGGTGTTATTTTAGATATTCCAGTTATTTCAACATCTTTTAAGCTTACGTCCATATCCAGAAGAGAATTTGCAAGAATAACCACTTTACATGCAGCATCTAAACCTTCAACGTCTTGGGCAGGATTGGTTTCAGCTATTCCTAATTCCTGCGATTCTTTTAAAATCTGTTCATAAGAAGAACCCTCTCTGGCCATTCTTGATAGAATATAATTTGTTGTGCCGTTTAAAATCCCTAAAATAGAATCTATATCACATCCAGATAGGGTTTCATGGGCAAAATTAATAACAGGCATTGCCCCTCCCACAGAAGCTTCAAACTTAAATTCCACGCCGTTATTCTTGGCTGAATTTGCTAATTCTTTAAATGATAGTGCAAGAGGTCCTTTATTGGATGTTACAACATCTTTTCCATCGTTAAAAGCTTTTAGGATATGTGTTTTAGCAGGTTCACCGTTTTCTATGTCTGTGGGAGTAGCTTCAACAAGACAATCATAATCAGCTTTATCCAGCACCTCTAAGTTTGAAATTTTAGATATACCGTAATCAGGATAATTTGATACTTTTCCAGTTTTTTCCTTTACTTCAAGCAGTAAATCAGGGTTCAGGCCTTCATCATAAATTGCAGCTCCAGAGGTATCAGTTACTGCAGATATTTTAAGATCCACCCCATATTTTTCTTTTACTTCCTCTTTTTTCAAGGAGAAAACCTTTGCAACTCCTTTTCCAACCGCACCAAAACCTAAAATACATACTTTCATCTATTAAACCTCATTTATTACCAGAAAACCATAAGAAGTTCCAATTTCTTTAATTTTTTTCATTATTTCCCTTCTTTTGCCATATTCTGCTTCAATTATAAATTTTGAGGCAGATTTTTCAGGATGGTCTGACATTTTTAAGTTAAAATCTGCTACTTTAACCCCTTCTACTTCATTGAACCTTCTAAGTACATTCTTAACATCTTTATCAACTATGTCCCCAATTAAAATGGTGGTTACAGTTTCTTTTCTTAAAACACCATTAATTTCCATTATCTGAATTTTTTGAGCTTCAAGAGTATTTATAACTTTATCCAGAGTTTCTTCATCCCCTTCAATTGTAATTTGAACAGGAACAGTACCTCTCTCTGTTTTAACATCCCTCTGGTGAATAACGGTTACAATATTTGCTCCAAGCCTTCCTACAGGTTCTAACACATCCATTAACTGGCCAGGAATATCTAAAAGCTCTAAAACAAGATTTAATCTCATTGTTTAACCCATTTACTTTTTTCAACTATGATATTACCGTTTTCATCCAGATGTGCGTTTTTTAGAATTTTTTCAGGATTTTTTTCTTCTCCACGATCTGGACGTGTTAGGTTAACGTTATCAACTATGTAATGGGTTTCTTCAAGTTCAGGAATATCTTCCAGTGCTTTTTCGAATTTTTTTAATATGTCCTCAGCCGTCGAACGCGAAGCCTTTTCTATTTTCATATTTTAATCCCTCTAAAAACATTTGTTTTTGTATTTTTTTCCTTTTAAAACTTTTTTTAGCATTTTATGAATACCAGAACCGTACTGGGCAGCTTTTTTTGGCCGGTTAACAATTTCAGCAGGCACACCCAGCTCTGCAGCAACTTCTCTAAGGATGCATTTCCTTAACTTATCTTCTATTCCACTTATTTTATATTTCATAGGTATATTTATTGCAGTATTTATAATATCCAGATCAAGATAAGGAACTCTTAATTCCACACTGTTTGCCATGGTAACTGCATCATCACGCTGGAGGTTGACATGGTACAGATTTAAGATATCTTCTTTTAAATCTTCACGTGCAAGTTCTCCTTTTTCTTCATAAAGTCTTAAATAACGGTTGTATCCTCCAAAAAGTTCATCTGCTCCCTGACCAGAGAGCATGACTTTTAATCCGTCTTTATGGGCCATTTCTGATGCAATGTATGCAGGCATTCCCACACCGATTTTCATGATGTTGAATTCTTCTATTGCATCTAAAACCAGTGGTAAATATTTTTTAACATCTTCCACACCTATATTCCTGGTTTTTAGTTGAAGATTCATTGCCTCTGCAGTTTCTTTTGAAACTTTAATGTCAACTGAGTCTTTGTGGCCAACAGTGTAAAGAATGGTTTCAACTCCAAGGTCATCTGCAATTTTAGCAAGTAAAGTACTGTCTATACCTCCTGAAAACAGTATTCCAACTTTAGATAAGCCCTGAACTCTTTTTTCTACAGATTTTATTAAAAGGTTTTTAAGCTTCTTTTTAAGAGCATCCTTTGATAAATTCATGATATCTGGCGATGTTTGAACCTTTAAACCTGTGTTATCAAGTTTTAATAATTTTTTGTTGTATATCATTGAATCTGGAGGTAAGGTTTTAACATTTTCTATGCCTATATTCTGGAGTGCTTTTCTCTTTGAAGCAAATGCAAAAATATTATCCTCCTTATTTTCTCCAAAATATAATGGTTTCACCCCTACAGGGTCTCGAACTGCTGCAAAATTCTTGCCATCATATACTGCAAATGCATAGTCCCCATCAAGATATTTCATAGCTTTTTCAACGGCTTTATTAAGACTACCTTGATGAAATCTTTTAATCAAAGTTAATATTATTTCACAGTCAGAGTCTGTCTTAAAATCCTCATGAAATTCCTTTTTAAGCCCTCGAAAAATCCCACAAAATCTACGATTTTGTGGCCCCGAACACTCCATGTTCGCGGGCTCTGATTTTTCGGGGCATCGAAAACCGTAGGTTTTCGAAAGCCCTCGAAAGTTATATATCTCTCCATTGCAGATTAAAACCAGGTTATCATTAATCAGTGGTTGAAATTCGTTGCATCCTACAATAGAAAGCAAATTGTGTCCCATTCCAAAGTTACCTTCAGCTATATCTATATCTTCTAAATTACCATAAACTACTTTATTGTCCACAAACACTCCAGATCCATCCGGTCCTCTGTGTTTAATGGAAATAAGCATTTTTTTAATGTTTTCAGATATATTATTTCCAGTGATTCCCGCAATTCCGCACATTTCAATCTTCCTGAATGTAAAATTAATAATAACTGGTCCCTTACCATCCTTTTAGTATGTATTATTATTTTTACTGAATTTAAGCAATGAATTAAATATATTCTCTTATTTTTGATATATTTAATTTTTAAAACAATAACAGTATTTATTCAGGTACTGTAACTCTTTAAGTTTATTATTGAACTTTTACTTCTTTAATTAATTTATATATCCATAATAATTTTATGATGGTATTGAAACCAAATATCTGTATTTTAATTCCAATTTAACTTATTAACTCTTCTCTGGATGTTTTAAGTTTATTTATTAGTTTCCTATCTTAATTGTAAGAATTGAATTATTATACTTTTTAAAAAAAATAACTTATTATTCTGTTATTAATTATAATAAATTATTTATTAATAAAATTTTCGGTTTTAATAAAAATAGTAAAGCTTTTATTATTATAACAACATATTACTATTTGGTAATACTACAGAAACCCTATGAGATATACTACCATGAAAAAGAAAAAAAAGCCGGGAATTCATGTGTTCATAAAGAGTATAAAACCACTGTATCTGGCTTAATACTAAGATTAACAGTTCTTTAAGTATTTAATTCAGTTATATACTGCAAAATACCTGTTTGGGAACAATTTGCAGATATATCTTGTAATACTTAAGTGTTGATCTTTATGAGAAAATATCGCAAGCAGGGGTAACGCAAAACTTAAAGGTTTCATAACCTTACCCTGCGCCATAAAATAAAAAAATTGGAGGTATTTAGTATGAATAAAATATTAACAATCTTCCTGGGCCTTGTCTTAGTCGCAAGTTTTAGCGTGGGAAGTAGTGTGGTAGAAACTCCAGATGCACCAACAACTGATGGGGCAACAACTGATGGAGCAGCAGCTGATACAACAACCAGTGATGCAACAGGTACTGATAACCAAAATTCAGGTAATAATCCTGATGGCGCTTCAAACACAGAAATTATTATTGGTGAGGGCATAAGTAATCAAGATCAGGGTCAAACTCAAGGGCAGGGACAAGCAACCTACGTAAACGCTTCAAGCAACAACAACAATACAAACATAGCTGCTAACACAAACACTAACAGTGCTATAGCAACCAACAATAACACTAATGTCAACATTATAAAAGTAGGAAGTCCTGAAAACAACATAGCTATAATGATTGTGTCCAAAATTAAGCAGACAACAGGAGACAACAACGCTCAAAATTCCCAAACAAATAAACAAAACTTCCAAGCTCCATGTCCACACCCGGGTCCGGGTCCATGTCCACACATCCATCCACATCAACCCAACATGGTTGCTGCAGCAGGAGAACCAATCCATAAGGTAACACTGCCTGAAGAAGGCGATCCTGCAGATCCTGTAGGTATGCAGGAAGCTGGATTAAATATTGGTTCTTTGATAGTGGGTCTTGTTGGTATCCTTGGTGGATTAGTCGCAAGCAGGTTTGGATCATAATCGGAAAATCCGATTATCTTTTTATTCTTTAATATAATTTTTTTTTAGCTTCGTATTTGAAGGCTTTCAAACATTTCATGTTTGATGCATGAGAAACTTTCGTTTCTCTGCCCCAAAATTCTCCGAATTTTGAGGGCCCCGAAAATCTCTGATTTTCGAGGGCCGTACGAAATCTTACGATTTCGTGGCCCCGAACACTTCGTGTTCGAGGGCTTTCAAACATTTCATGTTTGATGCATGAGAAACTTTCGTTTCTCTGCCCCAAAATTCTCCGAATTTTGAGGGCCCCGAAAATCTCTGATTTTCGAGGGCCGTACGAAATCTTATGATTTCGTGGCCCCGAACACTTCGTGTTTGACGGCTTTCAAACATTTCATGTTTGATGCCCCGAAAATCTCTGATTTTCGAGGGCTTCCATAATTTGAACACCAGTAGATGTTCCTATTCTTGTTGCACCTGCTTCTATCATGTCTAAAGTGGTTTTTAAGTCTCTTATACCTCCTGAAGCTTTAATTCCCATGTTAGGACCAACAGTTTTTCTAATTAGAGCAATGTCTTCAAGTGTAGCTCCAGAAACACCAAATCCTGTTGATGTTTTTATAAAATCCGCTCCAGCTTCTTTTGCTATTAAACAGGCCCTAACTTTTTCTTCCCTATTTAGAAGCCCTGTTTCCAGAATTACTTTAACAATGTTGTTATCTGCAGCCTTTACAACCCCCATTATATCTTCTTTAACCAGATCATCATGGCCAGACTTCAGAGCTCCTATGTTCATTACCATATCTATTTCCTGGGCCCCGTTTTCAATGGCTTCTCTTGCTTCGAATGCCTTTGTTTTTGGAGTATTTATGCCAAAGGGAAATCCAATAACAGCACAAACCTTTACATCATAACCTTCTAAAAGTTTTCTTGAAAGTGCAACGTTTACTGGAGTAACACATACACATGCAAAGCCGTATTTTTTTGCATCGTTACATAGGTCTTCAATATCCTCATCACTTGTATCTCGCCTGACATTGGTGTGGTCAATCATTTTTGCAAGTTGAAAAGATTTTATCATTCATTCACCATTTTCTCTTTTTATATTCTTAGTTTTTTTAAGTTAAATAAGGGTTATAAATTTTTTGACATGTAAGGACCTGATCTGGAATATCCAAACTTTCTATAGTAATTTCGAGCTCCTATCCCACTAATTACGTTTATTCTGTTCTTTTCATAAACTTCAAGCGCTATTTTTTCAGCTTCTTCAAGCAAACGCTCTCCATAGCCCATGTGTTGCCATTTACCTGTTTCCGCTGAAAATCTATGATTTTCGGGGCCACGAAATTGAAAATTTCGTATGGCTGTCGAACCTAAAGGTACCATAGAACCATAAACATGTAATTCTCTTACAAGGGCTGTTTTATCATTTATTTCTTTTCTATGGGCTTTTTTAGAAGGAATTCTAAGTCTTAAAAAACCAATTAAAATATCCTTTTTAATATCTTCAAATGATAAGAAAATCTCACGCCCTTCCCCTGCATCATATTCTTCCTTTAATAATTTAATATTTTCATTATCAGGAATAATTCCATCAGATGCTTTATGTCCAACTTCTCTACAGCGGATACATTTGCAAGCAACGTCCATTTCACGGAGTTTTTTGTAAACAAGCTCACCAAGATTTGATTTTTTAACTCCTGCCTCTATAAGTGGCGACGGTATATCTCGCTGGATCCTCATGGTTCTAACCCATTTTGGAAGGATTTTTTTTAGTTCAACTATTAAATCAAGAGCTTCTTTGCTTGTATATGGTTGATATTCTCCTTTTTGCCACATGTCATGAAGTTTGGATCCTTTTGTTACAAGACAGGGGTATATTTTAAGCATATCTGGTTTAAACCTTGAATCTGTAAATATTCTTTTAAAAATTCGCATATCTCTTTTAAAATCTGTAAAAAGTCCGGGCATGAGGTGCATTGCAACTTTAATACCAGAATCTCTAAGTATTCGCGCTGCTTCTACTGTATCTTCTACGGTGTGCCCACGCTCAATCCGTTTGTATATATAATCATAAATGGTTTGAACTCCAAGTTCGACCCTTGTAACTCCCATATCAAGCATTCTATCCACATCTTGTATTTTACAGTAGTCTGGACGGGTTTCAAAGGTTATACCCACACATCTGACCTGTGAATTTTCATTTTTGCTTTGAACATCATTTAGATAAACAAAATCTTTGGGAATTTCAATATTATCTGCTAAACTGGATCTTCTAAAACTTTCAGATGGAATCTCGTTCATTGATACCTGTTTTATTCCAAAATCATTCATTGCCTGAAGACATTTGCTTACAAACCATTCCTGGTAACAGAGGAATTGTGAAGGAAATGTTCCACCCATTATAATCAATTCAACTTTATCAAGAGGGTGCCCTATACTTTCAAGCTGGAGCAAACGGTTGTAAACCTGTAAATATGGATCAAAATTGAACATTCTCGCCCTTAAAGCTGCAGGCTCTTCTCCAGTGTAACTTGGAGGGGCAATTCCACTTTCAACACAGTATAAACATCTTCCATGAGGACATTTGTGTGGTTTGCACATTACAGCAACTACTGCCACTCCTGAAATGGTTCTGGTGGGTTTTTTTCTAATTATGCTGGATATCTTCTTTCTCTCATCTGGAGATGCATATTGCAGTATCATAGAATTACTCATGAATTCTGGAAGTTTGTAATTCCTGCAGGCGTTTAGTTTTGCCTTTTCTAATTCTACTTTGTTTTTTATCTTACCCTCGATAATTTCATTGATTATGAATTCGCATGCATTTTTCATTCCTATTTTCTCCAAAAAAAATAATATTGTTATTTTAATAAATTGATGTTCATTAAGGTTATTTTAATTACAATAAACAATATAAATGTAGTGATGATTTTTGCGAATAAAGATCATTCGTAATTACTGGGCTGATTTAGCTTCCAGAACTTTTAAAGCATTTATTATATCTGTTTTGGAAATAATTCCAACTAATTTTTCATTTTCAGTTACAGGGAGCCTTCCAATATTGTTTTTGATTATTTTTTCAAACGCAGTGAATACAGGTTCATCCGGAGAGGCTAAAATAAGGTTTTTACTCATAATATCTTTTACTGGAATGCTTCTTTTGCTTTCAGGTACTTTGGATACGTCTTCAAACGTTATAATCCCTACTAAATTGTTTTTTTCAATAATAGGATATCCCATATGCCTTTGCTTGAACATGGTACTTAAAGCCTCTGAAACTGGAGTTTCAGGAGTTAAAGTGGTAACGTTTGGTGTCATTATGTCCTTTACAAGAAGTCCTTCCAGCATGGATGAGATCATCACTGTTTTATATTCCTGATCTGCACCAATATAAATAAATATAGCTATTAAAATAAGGATAAAACTGAAAAATATGCCAAAAATGGCCATTAAAATGGCAAATTGTTTACCAACTGTTGCCGCAATTTTTGTAGCTTTAACATAATTCATCTTTCTTGCAAGAAATGCCCTTAAAACTCTTCCTCCATCCATAGGGAATGCAGGAAGCAGATTAAAAATTCCAAGTACAAGGTTTATTCCTAAAAAATTAGAAAGGAACAGATTTATGTATGCATTTGGAGCATAAAATATAAAAAATTGTGAAACACCTAAGGCACCAATTCCTCCAGTGATAAAAAGACCTGCAAGACAAAAAAATGCTATAATAAAATTTGTAAGTGGCCCTGCTATTGCTATTTTAAGTTCCTGTCCTGGATCTTTGGGTATTTCACCCATTGCAGCAACTCCTCCAATTGGAAGTAGAACAATTCTTTCAACAGAAATTCCATACCTTTTTGCAACATAAGAATGGCCCAATTCATGTATTACTACCGTTACAAATATTAGAGTGATTAAAAATGCTAAATATAATGTAATTATTTCTAAAAATGCAAGGGCAAAGATTACCACCATCAATAAAAGGAATGAAATGTGTAGTTCCACTGGAATTCCAGAAATACTGAATATTTTAAATGATGACTTCATTTTTTTCACCTGTATTAACTATTGACCTAACATGTTAATAAGTTTTCTTCAAATTATAAGATCGATTTTTAAAGGGCACTTTTTCATTTAAAGTAATAATATTCCATTATATTATTATAAAAAAGGTACTTATTAACCTTATCAACCTGGAACTTACAGTAATAAAAAATATAAGAATAAAGAAACATACTAAAATTGGGTGAATTTATGAAAGTAAGCGAATTTATAGGTAAAAAAGTTCTGGATAAAAACGCAAAGGAAATAGGTAAAGTGTCTGACATAGATATAGCGCCTAAGGAAGGATTAATTAATTCAATAACAGTTTCTACAGGCGATATATGGCCTAGAAATAAAAATTTTGAAATTAAATCTGAAGACATAAATCAGATAGGGGACTATTTACTTTTAAATATTGAAGGAAGTTCAATAGAAGAAATTGTGGAAGAGAAAAAGGAAACAGAAGAAGGAAGTCTCAAAAAAACAAGATTAACTCTTAATAAATAAAATATCATGTCTTCATAAAAATTCAAAAAATGGTATCCTGGGAGGCAGATTATGGAAGTTACTGATGTATGCGGTAAATCAATAGCAAAAGGATCATATGTCATATATCAGGGAACAGGTACTATGGGTAAAGTTGAAGCTATCAAAACTGTTGATAACGACGTATGGGCAAAAATTGGCAGTACAAACCTTTGGTATAAGATCAATACTCTCCAAATGATTGATAAAGGTGATGAAAAGCTTACAAAAGTTTCAAAAGAGGGTCTAAAAGAAAAAATCAGGAAAATCAAAAAAACTGTCGGCGAAGATGTTGATATGTCCTCTGAGCTATGTGATGGTGGAGGATAAGCTTAAATTTCCTCATTTTTTTAGAATAATTTTATTAGTTTTTATTTTTTATAGGCTCTGCAGAAATCCTTTTTAAATTTTGATAGATATAAATGAATAAAAAAATAGTATTTACAGTTTTAAATTCATAAACCTATTAATATATCCATAATTTATTAATATCACTTAATTTAATAGTATTAATTAGAATTTCGTTATATTACAATATAACGAAGTAATCTAAAACCATGAAAAAACATGGAAAATTCAAATTCCAAAAAACTTAAAAACATATTCATTCAAGTTCCTATATATATCTCAAACATCACCTATTATGCCATTTTAGGCCAATTTTCTAAAAATCATAGATTTTCAACGCTTTCTTAAAAAATATGCTTACATTAACTCCTGCTCTTTTTTACTGAAAAGATATGCTGATGCTGATATTGTAGCTACTGCAAAAAGCCCTAAAACTGCAGTGTTAACGTATAACGGCAGTACAGATTCATGGAGAATTGTAAAACGTAGCGCGTCCACTCCATAAGTCAGTGGATTCAAATAAACTGCAAACTGCAGCCATTCTGGAAGTCCAGTTATTGGAAAAAGTGCTCCACTTAGTAAAAACATTGGAAGCACTATAAAACTTAAAATAAGGTTAAATCCTTCCATACTATCTGTAAATGACGCTATCATAAGTCCTAAACAGGCTAATCCCATAGAAATCAGTATAATAAGTAATGTGCTCACCAGAAAGCAGGAGATTGTCATGGAAATTCCAACTATGAATGATAAAAGCAGTAATATAACTCCCTGGATCAAAGATGCAGTACTTATTCCCAGTGCTTTACCTATTACAACTGAAGGTCGCGAAATTGGGGCTACAAGAATCTCTTTTAAAAATCCGTATTGACGATCAATTATTACTGAAACTCCTGAAAATACAGAAGTAAATAGGAGAGTCTGCCCTATTATTCCTGGAAATATGAATTGCTGGTAATCCAGTCCTATTCCTCCGAATCTCAAAGCAGCCCCTAAACCAGTTCCAAAGATTATTAACCATAAAAGAGGTGTTACAACAGAAGTTACAATACGGGACTTATATCTGATGTATCTTTTCGTTTCTCGAAGCCAGATTGTGTAAATTCCTTCTAATTCTGCCATTTATTTTCTCCCCTTCATGCTGGATCCTGTGTATTTTATAAATACATCTTCCAGGTTTGGATGATCAAGTTCAACAGATTTAACTTCAATCCTGTTTTGAACTGCAAAATTTACAACATTTGTAATTAGATTTTCTCCTCTTTCAACCATTAATTTAATTTCACCATCCATTACAAACATTTCTTTAATAAAATCAAGGTTTCCAGCCAGATTCTGGAATTTTTCCGTATCATCAACCACTAAAGTAATTGTATCTGCTTTTAATTCTCTTTTGAGGTTTTTTGGGGAGTCTGTAGTTACTATTTTACCCTGATTAAAAATTGCAATTTTATCACAGAGATTGTCAGCCTCTTCCATGTAATGAGTGGTTAAAAGAACTGTTATATTTTCTCTTTTATTCAAATCCTCAATATATCCCCATATTTTCTCTCGAGTCTGTGGATCAAGTCCCAGAGTTGGTTCGTCTAAAAAAAGAACTTTGGGGTAGTGAATTAAGCCCCTTCCAATTTCCAGTCTTCTTTTCATTCCTCCAGAATATGTTTTTGTAAATTCGTCTGCCTTTTCTCCAAGGTCAATTAAATCCAGTACTTCATCAATACGTTTTGATCGGACATCTTTTGGAACACCGTAAAGAGCTGCGTGCATTTCAAGGTGTTCCCTTCCAGTTAATATGTCATCCAGGGCTCTGGATTGAAAAACAATGCCTATAGATTTTCTAACCTCTTTAGGTTGTTTTACTATATCATAACCATTAACAGTTGCTGTTCCAGATGTTGGATGCAAAATTGTGCAGAGCATTGAAATAAGTGTGGTTTTCCCAGCTCCATTTGGCCCAAGCAAGCCATAAACACTGTTTGTTTCAACTTCCAGATTCACAGAATCCACTGCAGTGAAATCATTAAATTTTTTTGAAATATTGTATGTTTCAATAATATTATCCATTATATTCCCTTAAGAGCTTTAATTATCCTATTTAAAATAATAAAAATGGTATGGTAAGTCGGATTATTACATACTTTAACTATTTTTGTTTTTGAGATTTTATAAAGCTAACCATTAAAGTGCTGCAACTGCAGATAAAAATATAATTGAAATTTTAAATAAATTATAAAAGCAACTGAATATCCAAATTAATGTATTAAAACTAAATTTAAAAATAATCCGGTCTATTAAAGTAAAAATAAATCTGTTTAGCTTTTATATCATAAGTTAGCTGTTATTTATTTTAAAAATTCAGTTAATTTTAAATATTTTTTATTATAAATATATCTCCAGTTAACACTCCATTTCTCCAAAATAATATATCTTTCTATTTGAACCTAAAAAGTTAAACGGTGGTTTAATGATATTTGAAATAATAAAAAGTGAAGGATTAGCACATAAATCCTATTTTATAGGCTCCAAAAATCATGCAGCTATTGTAGACCCGCGAAGAGATTGTGAAATTTATTTAAAGCTTGCAGAAATGTATAATCTAAAGATTACCCACATTTTTGAAACACATATTCACGAAGATTTCGTACTTGGATCGCTGAACTTATCAAATATCATTGATTGTGAGATATATCATGGAGACAATCCTGATTTCAAAGTAGGGAGTACAGTAAAAGAAGGAGATAGTTTTAAAATTGGATCTCTTGAATTTGGAATTTTAGAAACACCAGGACATACTGACGAAAGCATCTCCATAACATTAAAAGATAAAAGTGTTTCAGACGATTTTTATGCAGTTTTTACTGGTGATGCTCTTTTTGCAGGCGAAGTAGGTCGAACAGACCTTTATGGAAGTGATGAAAATCAGAGGATGGCCTGGAACCTCTACAAAAGTTTACATGAAAAAATTCTTCCTTTAGGAGATAGCGTAATAGTTTATCCTGCTCATGGAGCTGGATCTCCCTGTGGGGCGGATATTCGCCAGCATGAATACACAACTATTGGATATGAGAAAAAAACGAATCCTGTAGTCAGATATAATAGAGAAGAATTTATGGCCCATAAGATGAATGAAAAAATCGAAAAACCTCCATATTTTGATAAAATGGCTGAGTATAACAGTAAAGGAGCTCCAATTCTATGCAAAACTCCCTATCTTAAGCATTTAAACATGGAAGAACTTAAAGAACATATTAAAAATGGGGCCCAGGTTGTAGATATCAGAACACCTCCCAGTTTTGCAGGAGGGCACATTAAAGATACACTCAACATCTGGAAAGAGGGCTTACCTGTTTTTGCAGGATGGATGCTTAACTATGAGGATCCTATTATTTTAATTGATGAAGATGGTACCCAGATAACTGATACAATCAAACATTTTATTCGCACAGGTTATGATAACATCTTTGGCTACCTTGAAGGAGGATTTACATCATGGTTTAAAGGTGGGGGTGAAATAGAAACTGCAGACATCTGGTCTGTGCATAAATTAAAAGAAAATCTTAATGATGAATCAATATTCATTCTTGATGCACGAAAAATTGGTAAATACGAAAAAGTGGGACGTGTAGAAGGAGCATACCATATTTTTGTTGGATATTTGAAGGATCGTCTTAATGAAATTCCAAAAGACAAAAAAATCGTTGCATACTGCGATTCAGGATTTAAGACAGGTATTGCAATAAGCATACTTCAAAAAAATGGCTATAAAAATGTTGCAAATGTCATCGGCAGCATGAATGCCTGGCTAAGTGCAGGATATCCCACAGTTAAAGACTGAAGTTAGAAAATGTTCAGTTAGCCGTCGAAACTATGTTTTCGGGCATCAAAAACAAAGTTTTTGAAAGCATCGAGATTTTAGAAAAAGCTCCAAACTTAACTAACCCTGATGAAGATATAATTGGTTTTAACGACGAATCAAGATTTTTCGTGAATCTGTGAATGTTATTGGATTTCATTCTATAAATTTTTGCTTACATTTGATGGAAGTCAGGTCAAAAAAGTTAAGAGGATTACTATAATTATACAGTTACATGCTAAACATTAAACATTAAACTAAAGACCTAAACATTTATCTATAGGTTTATACTAATAATTCACAAGTTCTATTGAATGTAACTATAAAGTCCACATTTGTTTCATTATACAAAGATTTTATAAAAACAAAGACTATTGATTAATAGGAATAAAGGGGCGCAGTATGACTAATGATCTAACTTTTATAACAAATGAACCTGGAAAGAAGCTTGTAGATAGATTCAATACTCTTATTAAAGATACTCAATTTTTTGATTGTTTAGTTGGCTATTTTTACACAAGCGGATTTCATTCTCTTTATAAATCTTTGGAAAAAACAGAAAAGATTAGAATACTGATTGGAATTAGCACTAATAAAGAAACATTTGGTTGGATTCAAAGATCAAAAGCTGAACAAAGCTTTAATTTTTTATCAAGCAAAGAAACCAAAGAAGAGTTTTCCAGTAAAATAATAAATGAAATGGAAACATCCGAAGATTCGTTCAATGTTGAAACAGGTATCAGAAAATTCATAGAATGGCTTAAATCTGGAAAATTAGAGATAAAGGCATTTCCTTCAGAGCGAATACATGCAAAACTTTACATCATGACTTTTGATGAAGATGATAGGGATAAAGGACGAGTAATAACAGGATCAAGCAATTTTACCAAAGCAGGTTTAAATGATAACATTGAATTCAACGTTGAATTGAAAAATAGAAATGATTACGAATTTTCTTTAGAAAAGTTCAATGAATTATGGGAAAAATCTGTAGAAGTATCTGAAGAATATGTGGAGACAATAAAGCAAAAAACATGGTTAAATGACTCAATTACTCCTTATGAGCTTTATCTCAAATTCCTTTACGAATACCTCAAAGAAAAAATCAATATTGACCAGGAAGAACTTAAAAGAGCGCTTTTACCTGAAAACTTTTTAGATTTGGAATATCAAAAGGATGCTGTTAGGGACGCTAAAATGAAACTTGAAGAGTATGGCGGCGTTTTTTTAGCAGATGTTGTGGGTTTAGGTAAGACATACATTTCTGCAATGCTTGCTCAACAATTAGATGGCCGTACTTTGGTAATAGCTCCTCCAATTTTACTTGATAGAGATAATCCTGGGTCATGGCCAAACGTTTTTGTTGATTTTGGAGTAAGAGGCGTAGAATTTGAATCAAAAGGTAAATTAGATAAAATAATTGATAGGGGAGTAGATAAATACAGCAATATATTTATTGATGAATCACACGATTTTAGAAACGAAGAAACCCAGGGATTTGCTAAATTATCGCAAATCTGCCAGGGAAAGAGAGTAGTACTGGTATCTGCAACTCCACTTAATAACACTCCAAGGGATGTCTTAAATCAAATAAAATTATTCCAGAAACCGCGTAAATCCACACTTCCTAATCCAGAAGTAAGGGACCTGGAGAAATACTTCACTAAACTTCAAAATAGATTAAATGGTTTGGATAGGAGAAGGGATAAGGAAGAATACCTGAGGGTAGTACAGGAAAATGCTGATGAGATCAGGGAAAATGTACTGCAATATTTAATGGTTAGAAGAACCAGAACAAGCATAATGAAGTATTATGGTAAGGATTTAGAAAAACAGGGGCTAAAATTCCCTGATGTGGAAGATCCAGAACCTATTTATTATCATTTCGATGAAAAATTAGATAATATTTTTAACAGGACATTGGCGTTAATTATTAGGGAATTCAGTTACTCCAGATATACTCCGTTATTGTACCTTAAAAGAGATTTAACTCCTCTTGAAAAAGTTTCTCAAAGAAACATGGGAAGGTTCATGAAAATTCTTCTTTCAAAAAGATTAGAAAGTAGTTTTCATGCTTTTAAAAATAGTATTGATAGATTTATCCTTTCATACACTCGCTTCATTGGTGAATACAAAAAAGGGAACGTATATGTAAGTAAAAAGGATATAAATAAGATATTTGAATTACTGGAAAACGACGACGATGCTGCCATACAACATTTGATAACAGAGGGCAGGGCAGAAAGATATGATTCATCTGATTTTGAATCGGAGTTTTTAAAAGATTTAATGAGAGATTTAGAAGTTTTAGAGGAAATTCAAGCTATGTGGGATGATATTACAGATGATCCTAAACTTGATGAATTCATAAGAGTTTTAAAAGAGGATAAAAATCTTGGAGACAATAAAATACTTGTTTTTACTGAATCAAAGGAAACTGCATTTTATTTAGAAGAAAAACTGAATAAAGCCTTCGGAAAAGTGACATTAGCATATTCAGGTGATTCACCTGAATCAATGCGCCGAAAAGTTATAAAGAATTTTGATGCTAAAGAAAGAAATCCAGAGGACGATTATCAAATACTGGTTTCTACTGATGTTTTATCTCAGGGTGTTAACCTGCACCGTTCTAATGTTGTTATAAATTATGACATTCCCTGGAATCCGACAAGGATGATGCAGAGAGTGGGACGTATCCAGAGGGTTGATACCAAGTTTGATAAAGTTTTTATATATAATTTCTTCCCTGCAGGCCCAATAAACGAGCTTATAGGTTTAGAAGAAGCTGCCACGTCTAAAATAGCTGCTTTTATTGAAATGCTTGGAAATGATTCAAAATTACTTACTGATGAAGAAATAAAATCTCATGATTTATTCAATAGATTAACTTCAAAAGAAACAATAACTGGAGAAGATGAAGAGGAAGTGGACCACGAACTCAAATATTTGACATTTTTAAGAGATATAAGGGATAATGAACCGAATTTATTTAATAAGATTAAGAAACTTCCTAAAAAAGCCAGAACTGCAAGAAAACATTTAGAAAATTATAATTCATTATTAACGTTCTTTAAAAGCGGGAAATTAAGGAAAATATTTATAACTAAGGGAGAAAATGCTGAAGAGCTTGATTTCATTGAAGCTGCAGAAATTCTTGAAGTTGATAAGGAGACTAAAGCTGAAAAAATAGATGCAGAATTTTATAATCATTTAGATATTAATAAGAAAGAATTTGAAGCGGTTTTTGATGTTGAAGAGGAAAAAATTAAAACAGGCAGTAGAAGCCATTCAACGAAACTTATTAAGATAATTAATGCAACATTGCGGATGCAAAAGCAATTTAGTGAAGATGATGAGGAATATTTACGAGATGTAATTGGATTATTGGATGATGGAGTTCTACCAAAGGGACTTAGTAAAAAATTAGTCAAAGAATTAAATGATTTGGAAGATTTAGAACCGCTTAAAATTTTAGGGAAAATTAGAGCAGGGATACCTTCAGAATATTTAAAAGGAGATAGTAATGCTCCACCAGAGCCTTCTGGGCATAGGGAAGTTATTTTATCTGAATATTTAATTGGTGAATAAAATGGATAGTCAAAGAGCTGTAAAACTTTTAGATGAAACTTTTAATCAGGAATTTGACATTGAAAGATTTGCAATTTTTATTAATGAATTATTTAACCATTTTAAGTTTAAGAAGAACTTTGAAGAGGATTCAGTTCCACTAAGCACGGAATATAACGATTATATCGAAAAATTACAATCTTTAGGAGTATACAGGGACTCTAATAAAGAAACAATTGAAGTTTTTGCAGTTAAACTTAAAAGAGATAGTTCTGTTGAAAAAGCAAGAACTATGCAGCGAAATTCAATTGCTAATTACCTTAAAAAATTTAATAGGAATGCATCATTGGTTGCTTTTTATGGTGATAATCCTGAAGATTGGCGGTTTTCACTTGTAAAAGTAGATTATGAACTTTTTAAGGACGAAAAAGGTAATTTAAAGGTTGATGAAAAGCTAACCCCTGCAAAAAGATATTCATTTTTAGTTGGTAAAAATGAGCCGAACCATACCTGTAGAAGTCAATTTTTACCCTTAATAGAAAAAGAAACTGAAGATCCGACTGTTGAAGAGATTGAAACTGCTTTCAGCGTAGAAAAAGTAACTAAAGAATTCTTCAATGAATATAAAGAGCTTTTTTTACGCCTAAAGGACTCATTAGATAAAATAATTGGGAAAGATCCTGTAATAAAAGCTGAATTCGATGAAAAGAATATAATCACTGCGGATTTTGCAAAAAAACTAATGGGGCAAATTGTATTTATTTACTTCCTGCAAAAGAAGGGGTGGCTTGGAGTAGAGATGGATCAGGAATGGGGAACTGGTCCTAAAAACTTCTTAAGAACTCTTTATGATAAAAAAGATTATGACAATTTCTTCAACGATGTATTAGAACATTTATTTTATGATGCATTGGCTACTGATAGATACGATGATTACTATGAAAAATTTGAATGTAAAATTCCTTTTTTAAATGGGGGTTTGTTTGAGCCTATTAATTTATATAATTGGCGTAAAACCGGTATTAAAATTGATAATAAAATATTTGGAGATATTTTAAATACTTTTGACCTGTTTAACTTTACAATAAAAGAAGACGAACCTTTAGAGAGAATAGTGGCTGTAGACCCTGAAATGTTAGGGAAAGTCTTTGAAAATTTACTTGAAGTTAAGGATAGGAAATCAAAAGGTGCTTTTTATACTCCAAGAGAAATTGTGCATTACATGTGCCAGCAGAGCCTTATTAATTATCTTGGTACTCATTTAGAAATTCCAAAAGAAGATATTGAAAGTTTTATCCAGTTAGGAGATTTTGCATTAGATTCAATTATCAGAGCTAAGGAATTAGGCCAATCTTCTAAAATGTATGCACTTCCAGAATCTATAATCGCTGAAAAAGATATTATTGACAAATTAATTGATGAGGTTAAAATTGTAGACCCTGCTGTTGGATCAGGTGCATTCCTTGTTGGTATGATGAATGAAATGCTTAAAGTTAAGTCTATTTTATCTTTATTAAAAGATGAAATTAATGTAAATTATGATATTAAGCATCAAATAATTGAAAATTCCCTTTATGGAGTAGATTTAGACTCTTCTGCAGTGGATATAACAAAATTAAGGTTTTGGCTTTCTCTTATAGTTGATGAAGAATCTATTGATGATATAAAACCATTACCTAACTTAGATCATAAAGTAATGTGTGGAAATAGCCTTCTGGAAGAATATAATGGTCTAAAGTTATTCGATGAAAATATTCTGTTAGAAAAGCCTAAAGAAAAAAAAGAGTTAAAACAGATAACCTTATATGATGAAAGGCTTCAAGAATCACGTAAAAAGCTAAAAAGGTTAAGAGAACTGCAAAAACTTTACTTTAATGAACAGAATAAAAGGCAGAAAGATAGTTATAGGGCAGAAATTGACAAAATAGAATGGGAATTAATTGAGGAAACTCTTAAAGAAGAAGGTAATGAAGAAGCTATTCAAAAGCTTGAGCATTATAAAAAAGGTAATTCAAAACCTTTCTTTTTATGGAAATTATATTTTGCAGAGGTCTTTCAAAGGAAAAATCCTGGATTTGATGTAGTAGTTGCTAACCCTCCATATGGGATAGTATATGATGAAGCCTTTAAAAAAATGTATGAGGACAAATTTGAAACCTTTAAAAGAAATAATGATATATATGTGGCATTTTATGAAAATGGATTGTTTTTATTGAGAAATAACGGAACAATTGTATATATAACTCCTAACACATTTTTAAATGGAGATTACTTTAAATTGTTACGAAAAAAATTAACTAGTGAAGTTATAATCACTGAAATTCATGATTTTAAAAATGTTCATATATTTGACGATCCAACTGTGTTTGTAGCGGTACTTAGTAGTATTAAAAAAAGAGAAGTCAATTATCCTTATACCTTTAATATCAAAACTTCAAAGGATTCAATAGCTAATTTTGATGAAGAACTAATTGAAATAGAAAAAAAATCTGATAAACCATTGAAAGCTCGAAATCCCATATTAAGAAAAATTTTAGGAATTCCAAACATTGAACTAATTGATAATATTTTTTATGTTAAAGACGTGGGTTTTAATTATTGGACAAAAGGTAGGGGTAAAAAGAGAGGAGGAAATTCAATAGGTAAAAGAGTATTTTATAAAGGCAAACAATTAGATTCTAAAGATATACCTTTCTTAAAAGGTAGAAATATAGTTAAATATTATATTGATTCTCCTAATAATTATTTAAAACACGACTATGAAAGTTATTTAGATTATGAAGTTGATACATTTAGATTCTCTGAAAATTTTCTGAAGCAAAATCCAAAAATAATTTATAGGCAAACTTCAAATAAAATTGTTGCAACAATAGATTTTAATTCTTATTTTCTTGATAAAACTGTTCATTTAATAGTTCCAAAGGAAGATAAAAGTTCTTTAGATTTAAAATATGTTCTAGCATTATTAAATTCTAGATTATTTAATTATCTATATCAATATGTTTCACAAGAAATGTCTGGTAGAACGTTTGCTCAAGTTAAAACTACTTATATAAAACAATTACCTGTCAAATTAATCTCTATACTAGAACAAAAAGCTTACATTGAATTAATTAATCAGATATTCGAAATAACAAGAAATAATGATTATTTAACCGATGATAAAAAACAAAATGAAGTAAAGAAGCTAGAAAATGAACTTGATAAACTAATATATGATTTGTATGAATTAACTCCTAAAGAAAGAAAAATTATTGGAAATTTCAATCAAGAATAAATGGTAGTGTAAAAATGGAAATTACTAAATGTCTCAATGAATGGAATGCAACAATTGAAGCTTTGGGCCAGGGAAAACAAACAATTTTAATAAGGAAATATGGGATCAGTATTGATAAATATTTCGGTTCTTAAGGCTCCATTTTAATATATACAAAATATACAACTGTACTTTTATCAGATACATTTGAATAACTATCAATGCGTGAAATTAGAAAATAACCAGTTCGGCTGCCCCAAAAAGAGGCATTCGAAGAGATTCTAAATAAAATTTAACCCGTTAAAATTAAAATAGAAGAAAAAAAGGATACGGGCAAAATCATAAGCAGTGCATTTTTTGAATACAAAGTTAAGGATGAAAAAGGTAATTATACAGATGAATCCAGTAAAACAGACCCTGAAATAACAAAATCAACTTTGTATGGTTATATAAGGGAGTTTGGAAAGTATGGATTGATTGAAAAGGACAAAAATCAGTATAAATTAACTGAATTAGGGAAAAAAAATTCGTGGATATGTTGATTGAGCATTTAATTGAATTTGTTTTGCACTAATCTTAATAAATGTAAAAATTAATATATTAAACCATAGAAAATTACACTTAATAAGAAAAATTAAATGATCTTGAATTATTCCAGTGATTTGTCATGAAAAAAGAAGAAATTATTGAAATTCGTCAAACGCGTAGCGTTCAGGACGCCAAAATTCAAAGAATTTTGCGCGTAATAAGAATTTCAAACCCTATGATCCAAAAGAAATATAAGGGCATTGTAAAATGTATTTTTGGGTCTTATGTTCGTGGTGAAGAAGGTCCAGGAAGTGATCTGGATGTTTTAGTGGAATTTAAAGATGATGCAAATCTTCTGGATTTAGTAGGTATTTCTCAATTCCTGGAAGATAGAATCCATATTCCTGTTGATGTGGTCCCTATTGACACTGTTCGAGAGGAGATTAGAGAGCAGGTTTTAAGGGAGGCTATTCCTATATGAGGGATTCAAAGCTTTACGTTTAGTTTTTCCTAATTTAATGATTTCCTTCAAGATCATTGAGAGTTCTAGTAACACCTTTCTTAAATCCGTTTCTAGATTCTTAAACTGTTTCCTCAATGCCTTCTGATGATTTTATTATCTTTTTTATCAATTTTTTATCTTTCATGAATCATTTCACCTTATATCATGCAAAGACCACTTTTTTCCGGTAATTCAATTTATGACTTCGCATAAACCTTTCTAGTTCTCCTTCATATTTTTGGGGCACCATAATTCCTGAACGCAGTCTTTCGCCTTGAAGATCCTGTATCATACCTTCATAAGTGTACTTTCTGTCTTTTTTCTTTTGAGAATAGCCGTAAAGGATTTGATTCACTTTAACTTTCTCTTGAGGAGATAATTCATCCATGGAATAAGTGAAAAGCACTTGAGGGGAGGGATTAATAATTCGAATTAAATATTCAGAAATTGCTGGTTTGATTAAAAATCCTTCAGTAAGGATTCCGTAGAAAAATGATTTGTCAATATCTTCATCTTCGCTAACTGCATAGAGTGATGCGGGAAGCTCCAGTTCAGCCTCACATTCATCGGATAGAATATTATATAATGGTTCTTCACCCTTTTTAAGGTTTTCACGGTCATGGAACAGTGCAAAAAAATCCACATCTGATTTAGAAGTTAGTTCTCCTCTTATATAACTTCCATATGCCACCAAGAGTTCCAGGCCTTCGATATGATGAGTTTTTTGATGGATTTTATCTAGAAACTTCTTCTGGTAAGATTTTAACATCTAATTCACTCTCAACTCTTTTTACAATTTTTTCCATGCATTTTACAGCTTCTTCAGCTAGATCTCCATTGCTTCCACCGTAACCCAATCTTTCATAAATTCTATGTAATCGGCGGAAACACTTTCTTTCACTCTCGCCCAGTTCAGTTTTTACTATGTAAAATGTCTGGGTTCTCCTGTGAGTGGAATATGGATCTTCTCGGCTTTCATAGGCTAAAACAGCTTCTTCAGCTACTTTATATGCCATATCTCCAACTACAGATAATCTTTCTTTTTGAAGAGCTTCATACAATGTTTCAGCCTTCTCACGTGCATTTCTAAGGTGGATATCAATTGAAACCATTTTAAAATCTCCTTTCCTTAATAATTATATAACTGAAATATTAGATAAGTTTTTCTACTAATTGTTAAAGAAAATTCTTTAATTATTATAGGATAGAGTATGTATATAGCTTTTTCTACTAATAATTAATGAAAAATGTGGGATAATAATGATATGAATTTGCCAGATATAGGACATAACGGACAAATATCAGATATGGCGGACATTTTTAAAAATTCATGATGAAATTGTATTTAAATATCTTTAGAGAATTATTTATAAAATAATTTATCCACAATATCCACAGCTTATCCACAATTTAGAAAAATAATTTTTTAGAATCTGAGAAAGTTTACAATTTATAAACTTTTTGTTTATATTCCGTAAACTATGCTGAAATTAATAAATATTTTCAAAATTTTTTGGTGATTAAATGGGAGTAGTTTCGTCAAGTAGCTGATCCATTCTGCTTATAAACTTACCTGCAGATTTAATTCCAGATTTTACTTCTTCAGAGGATGGTGCTATTTGAAATGAGTATTGATCGGTATTTCTAGCGCTCCGCATTCTATCAAAGAGCAGTACATATTCTTCTTCAAGCCATTCTCTTGCTTGTTTAATTGAAAGTTCGCTTTTTTCATTTGAAGGCTCAACTGGACGTAAAAGCCTTCTATTAAAACAGTTTTCCAGGTCATTCAAGTGATTCACCCTTTAAAATTATTGAATTTCTTAAAAGAGAGTTATAAAACGGTTTATCTGTATTTTTTAGCGTGTCTAATTTTTCAGGAGTTAAAATGAGCATGTTTACTTCAGACTCTGTCATAGCTCTTAAATCCTTGTTTAACAGGCTTATCTTTTGTTCAGGAGGATATTTTTCTACTTTAACCCAGATGTCAAAATCACTTTCTATGGTGTTTGTTCCTGATGCCCAGCTTCCATATATACCTATAGCATCTGCCCAATCTAAATTACGCTGATCAAGGTCTATTTTATCTAAATTTAAAAGAACTTTGATTTCTCTTGCCTTTGTAGTATCATTTGGACAATATTTTCTCCCATGTCTTTCAAGCAAACCGTTATTTTTCAGATAATCTAAAAATCTTGAAACAAGCCCTTTTGAAACTCCAGTTTCTCTTGAAATTTCTGTTACAGTTGATATATCGTGATATAACACATAATAAAGGATTTCAACTCTTTTTTTCGTCTTGAAGAGTTCACTAAGCATAATAATAATTAAAAGTTTACGGTTTATAAACTTTTTGTTTACGTTCTGTAAACTATGCGAAATTGATTAATAATCTGCGAACTCTAAATCATTCAACTATCATTTTCTTCTTTTTTTCATCAATCGCAATGATCAATCTATCATCCAACCTTATAAGCTCTGCAAGGGGTTTCCCATCTAATTCGCCGCCGAGTTTCCTTATTTTCAAGCAGGGCATGATGAGCTGGATTTCTGAACTTTTAATAATTTCCTTTTCAAGTCCCAGTATCTGTTTGCATTAGTTTTAATAAATGGAATTACTAATATATTAAATTGTAAAAAAGATAATTGAATTAATTTCTCCGTGATTTATATGAAAACCAAAGCAGAAGTTTTAGAAATCCTGGAAAAGGATCTTCCACACCTTAAAAAAGCTTTTCATGTGAAAACAATAGGATTATTTGGATCATGCGCTCGCGGGGAACATACAGAGGAAAGTGACCTGGATCTAATGATAGAATTTGAAAAAACACCAGGTTTTCTTGAGTTATCAGATCTAGAGGAACATCTTTCTGATTTGGCTGGTTTTAAAGTGGAAATTGTTACTCCTGGTGGTTTAAAAGATAGAGTAAAACATAGCATAATGAAAGATATGGAATTTATCCATGTAAAAGCATGATATGATCAGATGACAATATTTTGAGGTTAAAATAATGAAACGATATAAGGTTTCTGTAGTAATAGAAAAGGATGAAGATGGATATTTTGCATTTAGTCCTGAACTTCAGGGTTGTTATGCTCAAGGTGAAACCTATGAGGAAGTTATAGAGAATATTAAAGATGCTATTCGTCTCCACATTAAAGATATGATAGAAAACAAAGAAGCAATTCCTGAAATTGAATCCATCAGCTTAACTTCTCTGGAAGTAGAAGTATGAGTGATAAACTTCCTCGAGTAACAGCAAATAAAGTTATTAAGGTTTTAGAGAGTGTAGGATTCGTTCTTACACGCCAAAGTGGAAGCCATAAAATCTATAAAAATAAGGAGGGTGTGAGGATAACGGTTCCATATCATTCTGGAAAGACCCTTCACCCTAAATTATTGAAAAACATACTTAAAGATGCTGATTTAACTGTAGACCAGTTTAAAGAATTATTATAATTTTTCCGCTGCGGAGAAAAGAAATCAATCTATTCACACCAAATCACTTCTTTTTCTACATATGGCTTCATATAAGGACTTAAGCTTTTAGGAGTAAGAAGATCAACTTTTTTACCGAATAGGTCTTCAAGAAAGAATGCTAATTCCATAAAATTGTCAAAAGTAGGTTTTTCAAACTCCACAAGTATATCAACATCACTTTCTTCATTTTGCTGTCCTTTGGCGTAAGAACCAAATATTCCTATTTTTTTTAACATCATATTTGGTTTTTATCTCGTTTTTATGACTTTTAAGGAGTTTGAAAACATTCATAGAGGTGCCCGCCTATATACGCATAATTAAATCGTTCTTTAGATTTAATTTATGTTACATAATATTTATTATTTACACTTGAAAAAAATGGAAATCGAAAATAATTTAGATTCTCATGAAATATGGATTTTAAATAACCAGTTCGACTGCCCAAAAAGATGCATTCAAAGAGAGGAAGGATTCTAAATAAAATTTAACCCGTTAAAATTAAAATAGAAGAAAAAAAGGATAAATTTAAGTAATAGTAAGAAAACTATTAGTAAGAACCAGGATATTTGAGGCGATAAGATGAATTCTATTTTAAAACTGGAAGATATAATAAATACCATTAAAAAAGAGGATAAAGAGTCATATAAAACTTTTAATAGCATATTTCAGGTTTCAAGTGCCACAGGTTCCATGAAAATTCCATACACCTATAAAAAAAGGGTTATGCAGTTATTTGGAAAAAGAGATGATAACGGAAATATTATAGAAACTGAAGAAGAGGTTGTTAAAAGAATAGAAAGCCAGCAAATTGTTAAAATTTACAATAAATGGACAGGGAGCGGATCGCTTTTTAACTCTTTAAGGGCAAGCCGGCCAGGAGTTAAAGATGAAGAAATAGCAAATTTGAGGGAAAAAGTCGATGAATACATTAAAGCATCCAAAAAAGAGTGTGAATTTTGTAATCCAGAAAAATACACTCCTGAAGATGTATTTGGAAGAATTAAAGGAGAACATAGTATTACAGGATCAAATATTGCCAAATACGATGCCTGGAGCAGCGTGATATTTTTTAAAGAGCATAATCCCCTGGAATTTTCATTGGAAGAACTCTCAGATTACATAGACACTGGTTTTAAATGGTTTAAAAGAGTCCATAATTATGATAAACAATTTAAATACCCATTTTTCCTTTGGAATTGCCTTCAAAAGGCAGGGGCTTCACAGATACATGGCCATGCCCAGATATTAATGACAGACAATATTCACTATGCAAAACCACAGTTTTTAAGAAAAGTTTTCAGACAATATATGCGGTGGACAGGGAAAAATTACTTTAATGATCTTTACAAAGCCCATGAAAAATTGGAGTTAGCTTTAGATGGTGAAGTGAATGGTTTTGCAAGTATCACCCCTATTAAAGAAAAAGAATTTATTATTATTACAAGAGATAGCCCTTCAAAAAATGACAGTGTAAAAGAAGCTATTTATAAGGTTTTACGGTGCTATATTGATAAATTAGGAGTTACCAGTTTTAATCTGGTGATTTCATGTCCTGCATTTGGTGAACCTACCTTCCCATACATAATACAGATTGTGGATAGGGGTAGTATTTTCAAACCAACTGCAGATATAGGTGCTATGGAACTTTATGGAAGTAGTGTGGTTTCAGATGATCCATATAATGTTATTAAGGCCGTAAATAAATATAAAACTTAAAATTTATTGTTGAAAGTGAAAAAGAAAAAAAGAAAGATTTATCAAATGATTCAAAATAAACTTTCAAATAAAGCACTGGCTGCACTTGGTTATTCTCCTAATGAATCCCTACAATCTCTCCTTAATGAAGAAAGAACTTTGTTATGGAAGCTTGTGGACGTAGAAAGAATTATTGCACTCCTCACAGTTGTTTTTGGAGTAATGATAGCAATTGCCTGGGATGCAGTAATTGTTGCAACATTTATAATCGGAGATCAGTCAGGGAAACTCAATTTACTGTTTATATATGCAATTATACTAACTATCGTTGGATTTTCAATGGGTTATGCAGTAGGGAAAATAGCCGGCGTAGAATAACTCAAATTATCTATTTTTAAGTTTTTTCTGGATTTTTTCACTTTTTAGCTCTCGTAGAGCATCTTTTGCAATCCATTTAGCACTTTTAGAATCAATTTTTTTGATTTCTTCTGCAACTTCAATGGTTTTATTATTTAAATTAATATTTCGTTTTCCAATTTGCCTTAAAGCCGAATTTACAGCTTTTTTTACAAAATTTCTTTCATCATGAGCTTCCCTAATAATTATGGCAAAAAATTCTTCAAATTTAGAATCATCAGCTTTTTTATCATGAACTGCTAAAGTTGCTATTAATGTGAAAGCAGCTCTTTTAACAAATTCTTCACCCCGTTTGCTCCATTCATAAACTTTTTGATATGCAAAGGGAGTTTTACGGAATAAATTCATACAGCACTGGTCACAAACATCCCATGAATCAAATTCAATAACCCATTTTTCCATTTGGTCCTCACAAACCAATTTAGGATCTTCAATCATGCTGGCCATTATTCTAGTTTCATTATATCCATATCTCCAAAGTTTTTCTGCAAGTTCATGATTTTTGCCTGCTTTTTTAGCTATGCTCCGTAATTCAGGTATTCTTATCCCATAAACTTTCTCGGGATTGATTCCAAACCGAGCCATTCCTTTTACATCTTCTGGGCGGGATAATGATTCTAATTCTCGAATGATCTGTTCAAATTCCATATTATCATCTATAAAAACCTTTTAATACTCGCATTGCATTTAAAGTAATCCATTTACTTGGCTTTCCTTTTCTTTCAATGCTTGTTTGAAATCGCCCATTGAAAGTATTTTCTAATATCCATTTACCTTCCTTATTTTGCTTGGAAATCATTATATCCATGGTTTCATGCATCCTCTCATCGTTATAACCTAATTTAGTCAATAATCCTAAAACTTCCAGCGCGTCGATGTTCCACATCAATGGAAAGCCAAATTTTAGCCATTTAAATTGACCTTTAACAGGAGATTGGTTTCTTTTGTAAATATGGTGATTAAGCATGTGTTCAGCGCCTTTAGTTATATAACCTTCCATTTCTGGTGTTCTTTGGTTTTTTGGTATCTCGGCGAATAATTTAAGGGATTTTACAATGATACTATGGCATGTACGCTCTCCCCAGCATCTTCTCCACATTTTATACCTCCATCCATTGGGCTCTTTTACTGGCTTATCATCAAATCGCTGATGCTTTATGAGCCATTTTATTGCTTTTTGGACTCTTTCATCCTTCAAATATCCAAATCGGATGAAACTCCAGACCATGTTAGCTGTAAGACATGGTAAAACTCGTTCATGGTCACCAGCACCTTCTTTATTAATTATATATGAAAATGCACCGCTTTCAGGATCCTGAGAGTTTTTAAACATGAATTCACATGCTTTTTTAATTCTTTCATCATTACCATCTGCACCAAGTTCAGCAAGGATTATTAACTGCCAGGAAGTTCCTTTATATTTACCTCTTAAATAAAAGTTCTCAGGAATGCCCCAGTAGCCCCCAATTTCCTGTTTAGCCAGTAATTTAGGAACAACTCCTATTTTCATTATACTTTCTCTGGCTTGAATTATTTCTGGATCATTTTCAGGCCTTTCCATAATATCTTTGAGAGTGAAATATCTAACTGAAGGATTATTTTCTTCTAAGAGCCATTCAGTAGGATCAACATTTAAAAAGGATTTCCATTTGAGCATTACCAAAGCTCCCGATTAATATATTAAAAAATAATAAGATTATGGTGTTTTCACCTTGTTTTGAGCCATATATCCCATCCCCACGGTTATAACTGGAATCATTACATATGTAAGACCAATATCCATCATATAATCTACAAAACTCATCTGCATAGGGCTTGCCGGCATGAACATGGTTAGATCTATAGCTATATTAATTATAAACCATGCAAAACCAATTATCATACCTTCTTTAACAAAATTAACCTCCATATTCTTTAAATAATAATAGGCCAGCATTACCACAATTATTGTAAGAGTTAGAGGCATTATAGATTCAAATAAAGGCCTCATATAAACTCTCAAAGGAAATATTGCAAAAGCAACTAAAAAAGGTATTAACCACACTAAAAATCCGAATAGAATTATCTTCAAATTTTTGTTCATAAAATCACCTTCTTTTATTTTACAGGTTGTCTTATGATGGTTTTAAGTCTTTCTGGCTTTGTTCTGCGCATATCACTTATGTACATTCGTGATGTCTCTTGCAAGGCTTGCTGCCATCGAATTCATAGCCTTTTCCTTCAATGAAAGCATGTATCTCCTCTACTTAGATCCTTCCTCAGAATATGGACCAATATACATTATTTGAGCTGATAATCCTTCATGCAGGCTTTCAAATCTTATTTTAGAAAGAGCTGCAGGATTCTTCTTTGTTTCCACTTCTTCAATTGCCTGAAAGACGTTTCAGCCACTTAAAACTTTGAAAGTAAAGTTTATATAACTCGTTTCCACCCTTAAAACATTCATGGGATCACCTTTGGTTGCTAAATACACAATATGTGATCCCATCATATAAGTAAAGTTTATTAACTCGTTTCCACCATTAAAACATTCATGGAATCATATTAGGTTGTTAAATACACAATATGTGATCCCATCATGTTATAGGATTTCTACAAAGCCTTAAAAATCTCAAATAGAATAAAATGAAAAAATTTCTTAGGCATGAATAAATTAGAAACTTCCAAAAAATTCTAAGTAAACTAAAAAAGGTGGAAAAATGGTTGAAAAAATTTGTCCTACATTAACTAAACTTCCTGAAGGTCCGATAATTTCTCCCCAAGCTAAAAATGGATGGGAGGCATGGCAAACTTTCAATCCAGGAGTAATTTTACTTGAAAATAGAGTTCATTTCCTTTATCGAGCTATTGGAGAAGACGCTATCTCCAGGTTAGGATATGCTGTTTCTAGCGATGGATTTAAAATAGATGAAAGATTACCATACACAGTTTATGAGCATTCTCCAACAGATACTTTTTCCTATAATTTCTTTTCTTTTACCTCGGGAGGTAGTTTTGGTGGATGTGAAGATCCTCGTCCTGTAAGAGTAAATAATGAAGAAACTATTTATATGACCTACACTGCCTTTTGTGATCAGGGATTAAGGATAGCCTTGACTTCAATAAAAGTTGAGGATTTTTTAAATAAAAAATGGCGGTGGAAAAAGCCAGTGTACATTTCTCCACCGGGCCAGGTGCACAAAAACTGGGTAATATTTCCAGAAAAGATTAATGGAAGTTATGCTATCTTACATTCTCTTAATCCTCAAATATCAATAGATTTTTTTGATGATCTAGAATTTGATGGTAAAACATATATTAACAGCGTCCATGACCCCGAACCTAAAGGAAGTCATTGGAACTGGGAAAGCCGGATTAGAGGGACAGGAACTCCACCTATAAAAACTCAGGATGGATGGCTAATAATTTATCACGGAGAAGATCGGCGTGACCCCGGTAAATATAAAGTTGGAGCCATGCTTTTGGATCTTGAAGAACCAACCAGAGTTTTGCACTGTACTAAAAAACCAATTTTAGAGGCAGATAAGTTATATGAAAACATAGGCTTTAAACCAGGAGTCGTATATGCCACAGGAGCAGTAGTAAAAGATGATACCTTACTGATTTACTATGGCGGTGCTGATAGTTCTGTCTGCGTTGCATATTCTGATCTGGAAAAGTTTTTAACAACCCTGAAAGAGGATATTAAACCAGAATTAAAAGCCCAACCCCTAAAGAAAAAGGAGGATAAAAATGATAATTAAACGAGCAGAAGAAAATCCAATCCTAAAACCCATCAGCTCCCATTCATGGGAAGCTAATGGTACGTTTAATGGCTGTCCTGTTCAAAAGGACGACAAAACTTATCTTTTGTATCGAACATTTTCACTGCTTCATTATCACTCTGGTGCTCGAGCCAACATAATTACTTCTGACATTGGTATAGCTTCAAGCAAAGATGGAATTCATTTTGAAAACCGGCGCCGATTCATTGTGCCTGAACATGACTGGGAGAAATTTGGGTGTGAAGACCCCAGAGTAACAAAACTTGGTGATAAATATTACATTTTTTATACAGCTTTATCCAAGTATCCATTCCAGGCTGAAGGTATTAAAGTGGGTTTGGCTATAAGTAAAGATTTAAAAACAATCGATGAAAAACATCTAATTACGCCGTTTAATGCCAAAGCCATGGCTCTTTTTCCAGAGAAAATAAAAGGAAAAATCTGGGCGGTCCTTACCCCTCATACTGATAAACCACCAGCAAAGATATGTCTGGCATCTTTTGACAAGCACGAAGAAATCTGGTCTAAAACTTACTGGCAGGAATGGTATAAAGTCTTTGAAAAATACTCTTTACCTCTCCAACGCAGACCACAGGATCATATCGAAGTTGGAGCTCCACCATTAAAGACAGAATATGGCTGGTTATTATTGTACTGCTATATTCGTGATTATTTTTCCCACAAAAAACTTTTTGGAGTAGAAGCGGTTTTACTTGATCTTGAAAATCCATTAAAAATTATTGCTAAAATTGATGCCCCTCTTTTAGTTCCTGAAGAATACTATGAGAAAATAGGTCTTGTCCCAAATGTCATTTTTCCATCAGGTGCAATGATTAAAGGAGACTGGATCTACCTTTATTATGGAGCTACTGATACTACCTGCTGTCTTGCTTACATAAAGCTTCCTAATTTATTGAAAGAAATGTTGGAAGAAGATGTAAGAAAAATAAAACTTGTGCGAGCCAAAGAAAATCCAATTATTACTCCAAAAAAACATCCATGGGAGAGCAAAGCCACTTTTAATCCAGGAGCTTTATATCTTAAAGAAAAAGTTCATATTGTATATAGAGCTCTTTCTGCAGATTATACTTCAGTTTTTGGTTATGCTACAACTAAAGATGGTATTCACATTGATTATCGCTCGCCTCAACCTATCTATATTCCCCGTGAGCCATTTGAACAAAAACTTCAACCTGGTGTCGGTTCTGGTTGTGAAGACCCTCGACTTACTCAAATTGACAATAAGATCTATATGTGCTACACTGCCTTTGATGGGCGTTTGCCTCGGGTGGCTTTAACCTGGATCTTAGTAGAGGACTTTCTCAAACAAAAGTGGAATTGGGCAAGACCGGTCATTATTTCTCCACCTAATGTAAACGATAAAAATGCTTTTATTTTCCCAGAAAAGGTCGATGGAAAATACATGATTATTCATCGAGTTGGCAATGACCTTGACTATTCTTTTTGTGATACTTTAGATTTTAAAGATGGAATATGGCTTGAAGAAAATCGTTGGATATATAAAAGGAAAGGATGGTGGGACAACAAAAAAGTGGGAGCCGCTGCTCCACCTGTAAAAACAGAAAAAGGATGGATTATGCTCTATCACGGTGTTTCAGAAGAATGTGTATACAGGGTGGGAGCAGTGCTTTTGGATCTTAAAGATCCGACCAATATCCTCTGTCGCACCTGGGATCCTATCTTTGAACCAGAAACTCTTTATGAAAAAGAAGGATTGGTTTCAAATGTGGTTTTTCCCTGTGGTAATGTGGTTTTGGGTAATAAGCTTTTTGTCTATTATGGAGGAGGTGATAGGGTAGTAGGGGTGGCGACAATTAAGATCGATGAACTTTTCAGTGTTTTAAAGATGTCTAGATGTTAAACCTCAGTTATTTATCATATTACACCTAACATGAATAAATTAAAAAGCAAAAAAAGAGATCTGGATGAAACTGAAAGTTTATAGGCCGTGGGGAAGTTATACTATCCTTGGTGGGGGCGAAGATTACAAAATTAAAAAGATTTTTGTAAAACCCCAAGCAAAATTGTCTTTACAACTTCATAAAAAAAGGTCAGAACACTGGATAGTAGTAAAAGGCAGGGCTAAAGTTAGGATAGGAAATAGAGAATATATTCTTAAAAAAGGCGAAAGTACTTTTGTTCCCAAAGACACAAAGCATCGATTGGAAAACCCAACAAAAAAAATTTTAGAAATAATTGAAGTTCAACAAGGAGAATATCTTGAAGAGGACGATATAATAAGATTTGAGGATGATTACGGCAGAGTATAGGTTTAAATCTCCTCAAGATTTATTCAATCACTTACTATTGCCATAAAAACTCAAAAATCAAGTTTATTAAATCGATTCTAAAAATCCATACCAAAAGAAATAATTACAATTTAATAAAAAAATTAAATTATGAACACAAAAAGAAAAGTTGTCTGGGCTATTACAGGATCAGGAGATAGAATAACAGAAACTACAAAAATAATGAAACAGATCAATGAAAAGTACGGGGATGAATTTGACATAAGAGTCTACATCTCAAAGGCTGGTGATCAGGTTTTAAAATACTACGGCCTATTTAAAGAGATTGAATTAGATTTTGACAGAACATGGGTTGAAGTTAACTCTAATGCACCATTTTTAGCGGGACAAATACAGTTAGGGCAGTTTGATTTCATGTTAATTGCACCGGCAACATCCAATACTGTTGCCAAGATTTCACTGCGAATTGCTGATTCATTGATTCCAAATGCAGCCATTATGGGCCAAAAGGTAGGCCTACCAATTTATATAATGCCCTCTGATGTTGAAGAAGGAACTGTAATTACAGAATTGCCTGATGGAAGCGATCTTAAATTAATAATAAGAAAAGAAGACGTTGAACATGTTGAAAAACTTGCTAAAATGGGTGTTAATATATTAAAAACTCCCGAAGAAATTAAAGATGTCTTTAAAAAACATTCGAATCAAGGATACTGAGGAAAAAAAAGTAAATTTTTTTATTCCATGAATTTGGAAACAAATGGAGAAGTGTCTCCTCTTCGCTGGAAGTGTCCTGAAGGTCCTTCACCTAAGAATTCAGAAAACCATGATTCATGCTGAACCTCTTCGTGAAGAATGGAAAGAGACAGATCATATGTTCTGTGGTCTTTACCTGCAGTTATATTACATATGTTAGTGTATTGCCTGACAGCGCATCTTTCTGCTTCAACCAGCACTTCTAAAATTTTGTTCACATCACTTATGTCTTCAGGCAGATATGCAGGAGGACAACCAGAAATATCGTGGAATTCTTTCATATCTCTAGGCAATTGACCTCCTAATTCGTATATTCTGGGTACCAATGCTTCAAAATGATTTCGATCTTCTATTCGTGCTGTTTCAGCTATTTCTTTAACTCCCTCTCCTTCTAATCCTATTAAATTAGCTCTTAAAATTGTGTAATAATAGAATGTCGTAAGTTCTGCAGCTGCATTTTTCACTAAAAGTTCTACAAGTTCATCTACATTAATTCCACTTCTCTCCACCATTTCTCGAGCTACTTTAGCCATTTTTCACCAACACCTTTTTTAGTTATAATATATTATTTATTTCTAATAAATTTATGTATTATCCTCCGAAAGTCACATCAAGTATCATCATCAGTAAAAACCCCCCAATGATACATAATGTAGCTAAATCTGTATTTCCTCCACTTTGACACTCTGGTATAACTTCCTCCACAACCACAAAGATCATTGCCCCTGCAGCAAAACCTAACGCATATGGTAAAATAGAATAGGAAAATGTCACTATTAAAACTCCGGTAATGCCTGCAATAACCTCAACAAATCCAGATAATTGTCCATATCCAAAACTTTTAAGTCTGGACATTCCTTCACCCCTAAGTGGCATGGAAACGGCCATTCCTTCTGGAAGATTATGAATTCCCATGCCAATAGCAAGTGATGCTGCTGCAAAGAGTGATGCAGACTCAAAACCTGTTGCAACAGCTCCAAAAGCAACTCCAATAGCTAAACCTTCAGGGATGTTATGTAAGGCTACAGCGAGAATAAGCAGCCTGTTTCTATGCCATGTGGTTTTAATACCTTCAACCTCTTCTATTGGGCATCCCATGTGGATATGGGGAATTATCCTGTCAATTCCAGCTAAAAAAATACTTCCTAACAAAAAACCTGTGGCTGCAGGTACCCATGTAAGACTCCCCCATTCATCTGACATCTCCAGTGCAGGTGCAAGCAGTGACCAGAAACTTGCAGCAATCATTACTCCTGCAGCAAAGCCAAGAGAACCATCAAGTAGTTTTCTATCAATATTTTTTGTTAAAAATACTGTAAATGCTCCAAAAGCCGTCATTAGCCATGTAAAAGATGTGGCAACGAGAGTTAGCATTACAGGATTTAAATCAGTTTCAATCATAGTACTAATTATTAAGAATATAGAGTATATAATTTATTATTCATTACATTCATCTGGTAAACTGTTACTGCTATTATAGTCAGATGCATAACTTTTTTGATGATGGTGTGATAATGGCACCACTTCCAACATAATAAACAAAACAATAAACGAAATAACTAAAACATTTCCCCAATACATCATCAAAAACCCAAAAACGCCAGAATCACCTAAAAAAAGAAACACCCCACAAAAAATTATCAAAAAAAATGAATCCCACAAAATTAATTACAAGACAACCTCCTTATAAAGGAAAATCTTGAATCATATGAAGAAGAATATGATGATTTCATTAAATTACGGGCCTGACCTTTTCAAATTATTAATAGAAACTTTAAATGATAAAAAAATGAAATCAGAACTAAGATTAAGAGTTAGCGCTGCTTTAGCTTATATGTATCTCCTTTTGATATTATACATGAAACAATATATGGTCTCTATGGTTATATAAATGATATTTTTATTTATTTATACTGGTACTATCTGAATTTCTAGTGATATTCTTTTTTTATCGAATTTTTTTTACTGATGTTTTTTGTAGTTTCCTGATTTTTTATGAGAGTTTTTACCAGGTTTTAAGAGTTAATCACGTGTCTTTCAGGGGTATTTCAAGTGTGATGAACATAATTTTTCCTCGTGGAAAAAACACCATCATGAACGGTTTCAACGAATCTAACCAAATACCAATTATTAAACATCTTTTATGATAGAACGGCTGAAATACAGTTTTTCGAAAACATCATCGCCAGAAACCCTGAGCACGCTGATAAACCTAAAAAATGGCATGCAGAACAGTTAAAACCCTTCAAAAAGTTTCTATACAAACGTAAGTTAACACAACGCTGAAATAACCTGAAATTAAAACAAAGAACCTATATAGACGCATGCGTAAAATTCGAGGAACTCAAGACATTTATTTGATTTCCAGCTTGAAGCTTTCCTCTTTCTCAAGCTTTGGCACCCTAACAGTTAAAACGCCATTTTTAAAGGTTGCTTCTGCATCATCATCCATGATCTTTTTAGGGAACCTCACAGTTCTCATTATTACACCAGACTTTCTGTTAAATCAACGTGAACGATAACGTCATCATGGGTAAATAACCAAAAACGAATAATTTGGAGATTGAAATCTCCATTTTTATACTATTTTTTATTCTATTCTATAATAGTCTTTCATCCATGCTACTGTTTTTTTGATTCCTTCTTTCGGTGAAACTTTGGGCTCATGCTTTAAATCCATAATAGCCTTAGAAAAGTCCATTGTTTTAATTTTAGTGGTGAAAGCTTCAGCTTCCTTGTAAGTAACGAGTGAATCATCCACCCCAACAGCATCTAAAATCATATCACTGTATTCTTTAATATCATGTTCCCATTCCTGTTTGCTTCCAACATTGTAGGCTTCACCAGGTATAAAATTATCAACAATGTTGGCGAAAGTTGTTGCAGTATCCCCCACATAGTCTATTATTCTTTTATGGCCTTCGTATACTGTGTATGGTTGTTTATTCAGTGATTTGTATATGAATATTGGAATAAATCCTTTATATGGGCTGTATTTTTCATGTGGACCATAACAGTTTACTGGACGTACTCTAACTGTTTCTGTGCCGTACATTGTGGCAGAATTCATGCACATTAATTCTCCAGCCCATTTAGTAATTGCATAGTCATTCATCTGGTAAGTGTCTTTTATTGGGTTGTCTTCCATTACTTTTTCCTTCATTATTCCTGTGTAATCCCCATAGACTTCTGCTGATGAAAAGAATATCATTCTAAAGCCCAATTTTTCCTGCAATCGAATCATGTGTTTTGTACCAATAACATTTGTTTCCCAGAGATTTTCATAATAGCCTTCACCGTTCCAGCGGCCGTATTCAGCTGCAAGATGATAAACATAGTCAAATTCATTGTTTTCAAAGACTCTTTCAAGCTGCCTGTAATTTTTAACATCAGCCCTTACATAATCATCCCTACCATTATGTAGAAGATCAAGTGCAGTGACTTCATGCCCTCTACTTCTAAGTTCATTTACAAGATTTGTTCCAATAAAACCTGCCCCACCTGTAACCAGTATTTTTTTACTTTCCATTTAAAAATCCTCCATGTTATAGTCATTTATGATAAATTTATCATAAATAATTAATGCTCGTTCATCCCCCGATATAAGTGCATTGATCCAGTACTATTTTCAATGCCTTTTCTATCCAGTTAATTCCATTATTAAAGGTGAACTGGAAAAATTTTACATATGTATTAAAATTTTTCTTTGAAACACATCTAAACATGTTTAAGAAAGGTCTTGGTAGGGAATGTCTGTTTTCAGCATTATTAACTGATTTTCACCATCAGCATGTTCTTTTTCAGAATGGTTTATAATTAATGATGTTCTTTGACCTGAAGGTGCTCTTCCAGTTTGAAATAGATAGTATAATAGTCTGTAAACGCTTCTATAGTACCTTCGCAGTGTGTATCGACCTTGTTTGATAAGACTGGATCTTACAAAATTTGACGCAGCAAAAACCTATTTTTTGCATGCTTTTGCTAAACGGTAAACACTATCCCATTTATGTCCTAATTCTTCTGATAAGCGCTTTATACTCTTTTTATCCAGGTTCATGAGAATGTAGAACATTTCACCCATTGAAAGCTTCTTATTAGCAAAAATAGTTCCTGTAAGATCGCTGAAGTTTAATCTGCAGTTGTTACAGGAGTAACGTCTACTTTTACCCTGAAATCCACGCTTATGAATAGAAAAAGAATTACATTCAGGACAATGAACACCATTAGCCCATTTTATACGCCTAAAAATCTCCATAGCCCTGTCTTCGTCAGGAATACACAACTCCAAAACTAAATCAATCTCTTTCATATTTATTAATTTTTGAACTTAATTTCATTTTTTATATTTATTAACTTATTAATTTTTGAATTTAACTTCATATAAACATTTGCACTGACTTAGGGACACGAGCATTAATGTTAAATATTAGTTTTACATAAAATAATAATTAATAGTATAATAGTATTAAAACTGAAGAGAGGGAACTCAAATGAGTAGCTTAAATGAATATGAAGATAAAACAGTGCTTGTAACTGGTGGTGCAGGTTGTGTTGGCAGCAACTTAACTCGTAAAATCGCTGAATTAGATGCTAAGAGAATAATAATCTTAGATAACCTATCATCTGCTTATACATGGAATATCCCAACTAATGATAATATAGAATTTATTAAAGGAGATATTCTGGATGATGCAGCACTTAAAAGAGTTTTTAAAGAAAAACCTGATTATGTATTCCATTTAGCAGCTCACTTTGCCAATCAAAACAGTGTAGATAACCCTGAAAAAGATTTAATGGTTAATGGAATTGGAATTTTAAAAGTTCTTGAATATGCTAACCTTGTTGAAGTTAAAAGGTTTGTTTATTCATCTTCAGGTTGTGGTGTTTATGGATTAGACTCTAAAATGCCTTTCAAAGAGCATGATATTTCCATAAGTCTCCATACGCCGTATCAGGTAACTAAGTTGCTCGGTGAGCTTTATACTAATTATTTTTATAATTTATATGATCTCCCCATAGTTAATGCCCGTTTTTTCAATGTTTTTGGACAGGGAGAAGTACCAGGAAAATACAGAAACGTAATTCCCAATTTCTTTTACTGGGCAATGACTGGAAATGCACTCCCAATTACAGGAGATGGAACAGAAACAAGAGACTGGACTTATGTGGAGGATATTGTTGATGGACTTCTTGCAATGGGAATCAAAGAAGAAGCCATTGGTGAGGCTATAAACCTTGGATCTGGAAAGGATCAAAGAGTAATCGACATGGCAAATACTGTAAATGAACTCACTGGTAATGAAGAAGGAATTAAATTTGTTCCTCGCAGAAACTGGGATGCAAAAACGAAATTACTTTCATCCATTGAAAAAGCAGAAAATTTACTTGATTACAAGCCAAGAATGGAATTTAAAGAAGGTTTGGAAAAGACTCACCAATGGTTCCTTGAAAACTGGGATAACATAGAAAAAAACGCAGAATTCGATATAAATCAAACTAAGAATAACAAAATAAGACAAAAAATGAGTTCTAATAAAAATATTAATTGTTTGAGAGTTTGAATTAATGAAAAACCTTTATATCCGGTGTAAACATGAAAAAATCTTATAATAAAAAATCTTCTATTGCTATTATTGGTAGTAGAGGAATCCCAAATCAATATGGAGGATTTGAAAAATTTACAGAGGTACTAAGCATGGAATTAGTAAAAAAAGGTAAAAAAGTATATGTTAGCTGTGAATATGCTCCAGAACCAAAAATATCAGAATTTAATGGTGTAAATCTTTTTTATTTTCCTATAAAAGCTCCAGAAATGAATTTATTAAGAATGTTTTATGAATTTTTATATGATGGATATTCATTATTTTGGAGTAGCAGGAAGGTAGATAGTGTTTATATGCTTGGCTATAGTGCTGCACTGCTATTTTTCATACCTAAATTATTTGGTAAAGAATTATTAGTAAATCCAGATGGAATAGAATGGAAAAGAAGTAAATTTAGCCCTTTTATCAAATTGCTGCTCAAACTAAGTGAAAATATAGCGGTATTTTGGGCAGATAAAATGATTGCTGACTCAAAAGCTATTAAAAAATACCTGGACAATAAATACAATATAGATTCAATATTTATTCCTTATGGTGCTTCTAAAATCAGCGAAATAAGCTGGAATCAGGAAATTCTCCCAAAAAAGATTAAGAAACTTAAAATAAATCCCAGTTATTATTTAGTCGTTGCCAGATTAGAGCCTGAAAATAATATTGAAATGATAATTGAAGGATATCTAAAAAGTAAAACAATTAAACCACTTATAGTTGTCGGTGATTTTGCTGATCCTGCCTATGAAAAATTAATAACTGAAATTATTGAAGAATCTCCAGAAGATAGAAAAATAGTTTTTGCAGGAAGCACATACGACCCTGAAGTATTGAACATGCTCAGACAACATTGTTCTGCTTATATTCATGGCCATTCTGTTGGGGGAACCAATCCTTCTCTATTAGAGGGAATGATCTCAAAAAATCTAATTATTGCACATGATAACGAGTTTAATAAGGAAGTTTGCAGTAACAAGGCCCTTTATTTCAAGGATTCTGATGAAGTAAGTGCCAAAATTGATCTAATAGAAAAATACCCTCAAAACTATTTTTATTTCAAAAATTCTATCTATCAGCGGGCTAAAGAAGATTATTCCTGGGATAGAGTAGTTGATCAATATAATATACTCTTTACTCCAATGAGTGATTTAATACTAATTTTTGATAAGATTAACTCTGAAAATAGGAGTTCTTTAAACGAATGGTGAAGTTACTGCAATGAGATAATCAAGTCACTGGTTACGTATTATTTTAGCAAATAATAATTTGAAACGTCAGATGGTGGTAATATGGATAATGAAAAAGTAAAAGATTTTAAGGTGGTTTGTATTGGTCAACTGTTGTCAGATGGTTCTGGAGTAGGTGGAGGAGCTCGTTTTAAGAATATGATATCTATTTTTGAAAACATTGGTCTGAATGTTAATTTAATTTCATTTTCTTTTTTTTCCGATAGATTCTATATTGAACATAGAAAAGATGCATCAATTAAAACAACTATTATTCATTTACCTAAAAATCTACCCAAGGTTTTAAAAGCTGTAGCTATTTTTCCAGTATTTTATTATGTCTTAAAAGAATCCAGAGATTCAGATTTTATTTTTACAGATTTCATTACAGAAATATCATATATTCCTGCTACAATAGCAGGTAAAATTTTAAATAAACCTGTTATTTTAGATTATATTGATACCAACTTTTTTAAAATAATTCCAGGTTCTGTCAGGAAATATGCTGCAAGAAATGCAAATATGGTTTTTGCAATCAGTAATTACCTCCAAAACTTTGCTAAAAATGATTATGGATGTGAAAATGTTCTATATTTACCTAATGGAGTTGATACAGATCTGTTTCAAATAAACAAAATAATGAGGAATAAAAAAAGAGAAGAACTTAATATTAAAAACGATATAGTAATAGGATATACTGGTTCTTTTGCCTATTATGAAGGGATCCCAGTACTTCTTGAAGCATTTAAAAATTTAAACAAAAAATACCCAAATCTTAAATTGGCTATTATGGGGAAAGCATATTTTGATGGGGATGAAAATATAGCTGAAATTGTTAAAAAGAATAATCTTGAAGAAAAGGTTATTTTTATCCAGGCGCAGCCTTATGAGAAAGTTCCTGAGTATTTATCTGCTTTTGATATACTGTGCTGCTCTAAACTTGATTGTGAAATAAATAGAGTTGCTAACCCGGTAAAAGTAGTTGAATATCTATCAATGTCTTTACCAACAGTTTGTTCTGCTGTTGGAGGTATTAATGACACAATAACAGATGAAAAGGATGGTTTTCTTGTTAAACCCGGTGATATTAAATCATTGGAGGATAAAATTGAATGGATACTGTTAAATCCAGATATATCAGAAAAGGTGGCATCTAATGGACGAAAAACTGTATTAGATAATTATAGTTTTAGTACAACTGAAAAAAATGTTAAAAATGCATTAATGAACATTATGAACGCTGGAAAATAGTTTGATATTTATGCTTATGGATAATTTTATTCGGATGAATGATTGGCCAATTAAGAACTTTATTTGGTTTATATTATTTATACAGATAGGAATCTGGGGATTAGGTGGTTTAGAATTAATAGGCATCAATATTTCTTTTTTAAGGGAAATTGTAGGATTTATCTATCTTGTTTTTGTACCGGGGATGATATTGCTTAGAATCTTAAGATTGCATAAATTAAGTAATATAGAGGTGCTATTGTATTCCATTGCTTTAAGTATAGCTACTTTAATGTTCACTGGTTTAATTATTAATTTTTCACTGCCTATTTTAGGCATTGATGAGCCAATTTCATTTGTTCCATTGATGTTATCAATAAACCTGGTTACGTTGTTTTTGCTGATTTTAAGTTATTATATTGATAAAGATTTTACCCAACCGGATTTAGATATTAAGATATCCTCAAAACATTTATTTTTAACATTGCCTTTGTTTTTGAGCATATTTGGAACTTATCTGATTAACTATCATAATAATAATAATCTGGGTATTATTTTCATGATTATAACCATTGCAGTCATAATTTTCCTGGCTGGATTTAATAAAATTGACAAAAATTTATACTCATTTGTAATCCTGATAATTTCTATTTCTCTATTATTTCAGAATTCTTTAATTTCTAATTATATTTCTGGATTTGACATTCAAAGGGAATATTTCTTAGCTAAATTAGTTATTTATAATTTTAAATGGGAGACAGTATCTAACTTAGAGTTACTTACGGATTTAAACTCAATTTTGAGTGTAACTATATTGCCCTCCTACTTTTACTATATCTGTAATGTGAATATAGTGTGGATATTCAAAATAATGTATCCATTAATGTTTTCTTTAGTCCCTTTAGGGTTATATGAATTATTTAAAAGACAATTTAACAGTAAAATTGCTTTTTTTGCAGTTATTTACTTTGTAGCTACTTATGGTTTCTTTTATAATATGCCCCAGCTTATGAGACAGATAATAGCTGAAATTTTTATAGTGGCAATTCTTTTATTATTTCTGGATAAAAAAATGGATAAAAGATCTAGAAGTATATTGTTAATAGTGTTTTTATTTTCTCTAACAATTTCACATTATGGTGTGGCACATATCTTTTTAACTGTTGTAATTGGAGTTTATTTACTGCAATATTTATTTAATTTATATAAAAAGAGTGAAATAAACACAGTTAATTCTACAATTGTGTTTTTATTTTTATCTTTAGTCCTTTTATGGTATATTTACAATAACGATGCTTCTGTATTTATATCTATCTTAAGGATATTTGATAGTGTATATAGTTCATTATTAACCAGTTTCTTAAGTCCAAACTCTACCCAGGGTTTGGCCATTATTGGAGCGAAAGTTACACTTTTTAATGCAGTGACCAAATATTTATATCTTTTAACTCAATTTTTGATATTAATTGGTATTGCGGGCTTTTTATTTAATATAGGAAGTATAGGTAAGAGATTTAAAATTAAAAAAGAGTATCTCTTCTTTGCGATTATATTTATGGGAATCTGTATAGTATCTATATTAGTTCCTAATTTTTCCAGCCAATTAGATACTGTAAGAATGTATCATCTAACTTTATTAGTTCTATCGCCCTTTTTTATAATCGGTTTCATGTTAATTACAGAAAAGATCAGTAAATTCCTTAAATCAGACAAATGTTTCCATAAAACATTTAATATAATTTCTATATTTCTAGTAATATTTTTGTTTTTAAATACAGGATTGATACAGGGAATAATTAATGAGCCTTATAAACCAACAATGGCACTTAATACCAATGATCCTCCTGTTTTCAATGAAAAGGATACATCAAGCGCTGAATGGTTGTCTACTCACATGAATAAGAGTAGTAAAGTTTATTCAGATATAAATGGGTTTGTGCTTCTGGGTGGATTTGTAGGACCTGGATCTAAACTTCTAAGCTTTAGTCTTGATAAAAACACTTTTAATGATTTAACTAACAGTTCTTATTTATACTTAAGGCACAGTACCCTCAATGGGACGATAAACGTTGCCCAGGATAGTATAAATGGTAGTAGGGAAGGTTTCATTGATCAAAAATTTTTAGATCCCATTAATAAAAATAGAAACATAATTTATGATAATAATATTACAATACTGTTTTAAAATTTGAAAAGTGAAACAATGTTAAGCCCAAAAAAAATTTGTTTTCTATCTCCTACAGCATATTCACTTCTTAAGAATAGAAAAGACGATATAAAAAATGTTATAGGTCCTGATATTGATCAAATAACGTTAGCCAGTGAATTGTCCAAAAGGGGCTATAAAATTACCCTAATTACTTATAATGAGGGAGGCCCTTCAGAAGAGTTCATTAACGGGATAAAAGTGATAAAAACATATTCGCCGGAAGTACAGACGAATTTTTTTTCTAAAATGAGGTATTTATGGAAAGCATTAAAAAAATCAGATTCAGATATTTACTTTCATTATGGAGATTCTTTAGGGATTATACCCACATTTGCAAATTTAATGGGGAAAAAAAGTGTTTATAAAATTGCTTCTGATGTATTAGTAAATAGAAACCTTATTATTAATGAAATTAAAGAATTTAAAAGCTCAAAATTTAATTCCAGAGTTATTGGAAACTGGATTGATATTAAATTTTCCCATGCTATTTGTTTACAAAATCAATATCAGTCAGAAATGCTTAAAAAGGGATATAATAAAAAAGGTAAGATAATTAAATCCCATATTAAATTAAAAGATCCAGATCCAGCTAAAAAGTCAGAATTTCCAATTGTTTTATGGGTTGGTTCCATGGCTGAAGTTAAGCAGCCGTGGTTAGTTATTGAATTTGCAAAAATGATGCCATGGGTAAAGTTCCAGATGATAGGTGGCTACCAGGGAGATCCCACTCTCTATAATAATATAAAAAAACAGGCTGCAAAGTTAAAAAATTTTGAATTTTTAGGTGTTGTACCTTTCGAAGAAATAGATCACTATTTCAATAAAGCATGGATCCTGGTAAACACATCCATGTTTGAAGGCTTTCCCAATTCCTTTCTTCAAGCGTGGATGAATTATATGCCGGTAGTAAGTATTAATGCAAATCCAGATGATGTAATCACTAATTATAAACTTGGGTTTTATTCAAGAAATTTAAAACAATTAAAAGAAGATTTAAGCACTTTACTAAATAATGAAGATTTAATAACTGAAATGGGGATTAACGGAAGAAAATATGTAGAAGACAATCACGATATTAAAAATATTCTTCCTGAATACATTAAGTTATTTGATTCAATTTGATTATTTCTTTTTGTTAGTATTTACTGTTGGGTTGTAAACTTATTGTGGGTTAAAATTTTCATCTAAAAATTTTTTAGTCAAATAAGCCTCCATTCAAGAAAATAAAAGAAAATTATGGTTAAATAAAAATGCAAACCACAGCCAGCACCCACTAACTTTACAGCCCTAAATAATAGTAAATTATTTATACATTGTAATACAAATACGTAGATTAATGTTTCAATTAAGTCTATTTCGAAAGAGAATGCAAAAAACAGGTGCTAAAAACTGATTATAAATAATTAAGTAAGTGCAATTAAAAATACCAATATAGGGGCTAAAATGAAACGATTATATAATGCAGATATTATTATAGTTACTTTAATAACATTATTTTGTTTTATATTTCTTATTACATCCAGATTAAATGATGACTATATTGGAACAACAGTGGAATATTTACTGGTACTATTTTTACCCGGATATGTGATTATAACAATTTATTTCCCCAAAAAGAATGATTTAAAAAATATAAAATGTTTGGCACTAAGTATTATTTTGAGTATATCCATTGCCTTTCTAATTGGCATGATATGGAACTATGTTATGTTTGATAACAGATTAACACTAACTCTGCTTTCTATTGCTATACTTACCTTTTTAACAATTCCTGTAGCGTTTTTAAAGAGAAATGGAGTTTCTAAAAGTTTTAATAATAGTTGGATGGGAATCTTCAAAAGCTTTAAATCATGGTATAACGGTAAATCTCAAAGAGATAAAGTTACTTCAATTATTCTGGTTATATTTGTTTTTATTGCATTATCATCAACTGCTCATGTTGTTTTTTCGCCTAAAGAAAGTGAACGTTTCACCGAATTTTATTTGTTAGGTCCGGGAGGTAAGGCAGTAGATTATCCAACGAATCTTACTACGGGGGAAACTGGAAAGGTTATAATTGGAGTTGTAAACCATGAAAATCAAAATACAACTTATAAAATGGTAGTTACTTCTAATAAGCGAATAATCGATGAACAGAATCTAACATTAAATAATGCGGAGAAATTTGAAATGCCTTACAATTTCACAGTAAGTGACTCAGGGAAAAAAGAATTAAAATTTTTACTTTATAAGCTTCCAGATGATAAAAATGCTTACCGATCTTTATTATTACAGATTAGAGTGAATTAGAGTTTAAATTTCCTCAATTAATATGTATTACAGGTATTAATATGTCTGCACTTACTGAAATAACAACAAATATAATAAATAATGGTTTACTACTTGGAATAGCTTTAGTAGCATTTTTAGTTTTAAAAGAAGTGTTTGGTGCAGATGCAGATAAAAATAAGGAAATTAATTCTTTTATTAGGTTTATTGACTTAATTATAGTTCTTTTGTTTATTATTTTCATGATTGTAGTAGGTTATAAAGCTTTCACTGTATTATCTAATCTTTAATGGCCTTAACTAATGTTGATAATTAAATTATTAGAAACAACAGAGTAAAATGAAATGAAACTTAATAGGATTATCTTAGGATTAATTTTCGTATTCACACTCTTTTTATTATGCTACATTTATGCAGATGAAGGTAATTATCAAAATAATGATGTTGTCGATATTTTGAATGGTAATTCCCAAAAAAACGTTTTTATTGCAGGCCCAATAACTGCTATATTTGATAATGGATTTGAAGTTTATAATATTAAGGATAAAACAGCTTATAGGGTAAAAACTGATTTAAAAATAGGTTGGGGTAATGCTGTCTATATTTTAGGAATTTTGAATCAGAATAATGAAGTTATTATTACAAAAATCATGACTTTTAAACAGGAAGATGTTATTATGGTCATTTTAAGGTCTTTAGGAGGCCTAATAATATTTTTATTAGTTTTTACAAAATTTTGGAAATTTAATCCTCAAAAAATACTGTTTATTAGGAGAAAATAAATGCCAGACTGGATAACACATGTATTGGTGGCCTGGAGCTTAGGTACTATTTTGGGGTTTAAATTTAAACAATTTAACCAGTCTAATACTGCTATTGTCATGTTAGGAGCTTTAATTCCAGATATATATAAAATAACACTGTTATTACAACAATTTGGTATTTATATGGAAAGTTTTCTCTCGCCTGTACATTTACCTGCAGGATCTATATTAATCGCAGTTATATTATCTCTTTTTTTTGATAAAAGTAGATCAATATTCTTATTTTTGATTTTCGGTATCATTACTCATTATGCACTGGATATATTAATATTCAGCGGTGGAATGGAACTTTTATATCCATTTAGTTCTACAAAATTCCAGATAGGTGTCATTTCAATTATAGACTTTAATATTACCATAATATCAATTGTATTAGCATTCTTTGTATTTATTGCCGGTAAAATGATTGATAAAAAGAAAATAACTTATAATTAGCTTTTAAGAAAAATATTAAAAACAAATCAAATAAAATGTTGATTTGATTATTAAATTTTATTTATTATTGAAATGAGTTTGCATCAAAATACGGTTAAAATCTCCCCTTAATCCGCATAAATATAATTTTAATATATTAAAATTTTTAATATTTGCGTTTATCCTGCTTAATTGATATAATTCGCTAACAGAGTTTTTTAAAAGCTGCATAGGAAAAACTGAAACTGAAGAACTGAAACCAAGATTTTCTACTATGGAGGATAATTTTGCATTAAAATCACCATTTGGATATGCAAAAGATTTAACTTCTGTTTCTAAATTTTCTTCTATGCATTTTTTAGAGTTTATTATTTCCCATTTTGCCCTGTCAAGACTAACGTTGGTTAAAATGGGATGGGTTACTGTATGAGAACCAAATTCGATACCATTTTTATTCATTTTTTTAATTTCATTCCATGATAGAAGATATTTCTTACCTAATTTTTCAGGGATATTTACATCAGTTAAATTAATTAATTCCGCTATTACAGTTTCTTTTTTATCATTATCCATTTTTTTTAGTTTTTCTTGAATATTTAATCCTGCAATGAGTTTATCTTCATTACTACATAATTGATAGGTCCCTATAGGATTTAGATCAATCGATTCCATGTCAGTATGAAATAAGACGTAGTTTATTTTATCCCACCAGAATAGATTTTTTTCTTCAACATGTCCTGTAGCCAGGAATACAGTGGCAGGAGCATTATATTTTTTTAAAATAGGAAAAGCAAATTCATAATTATCTTTATATCCATCGTCAAATGTTATTACAACGGCTTTTTCAGGAAGATTGCCATTTCTAATCATTTCACTTAAGTTGCTAAGTGAAACTATTTTGAAATTTTTGCTGAGGTAATTAATATGATAATCAAATATCTTTTCACATAATGGATTAACAGACCATTCATCAGTTTGTGGACCCACTCTGTGATAAGCTAATATGCTAATCTGGGATTTTGTAATTTTTCGTCTTAAATTGCCATAGATGTCAAAAATACCTGCTTTATTCATGCATCTTGCAAAACTGTCTAACATTCATATCCCTCATTCCTCTAAATTAATATTTATTTTTATTTCTCTTTCTTAGGAAAAAGAAAATATTAAGTAATACATTATGTAATATAATATTATATAATATTATTAATAAATGTTTTTGTGGTCATTAAACATGATTTGATTACAAAATACAGTGTTTATTGAAAGAAGTTTGTAAAAAGGGAGATATAAATTATGGATTTACGTATTGAAACACTAAATGATAGCAATATTGATAAGTGGGAAATATTTAACCATGAAATGGATGAAGGAACGTTTTATCACACCATTAAATGGAAAAGGATTTTAGAATCATTAGGCCATATTCCTCATTATTATTTGATTTTTTCTGGAGATGAAGTAGTAGCTATATGTCCTTTTTTTGAAATTAATATTAAAGGTTTTAAAGGAATCATGCCTTTACCAGATTCAGATTATAACCATATTGTTATTAAAGAAGATAATCAGCATAACATCATAGATTTTATTAGAAAGGAATTAGAATCTAGAGCTAAAAAAAATTCATGGTCTTTTATAATATTAAACTCTTTAGATAAAAATTTTGAAGAGAAATTAAACACATTTTATTATCCTAATTTCTCAATGGGAACCATGAGTATCGATCTGGAGAACTTGAGCCCTGCTAAAATTTGGGATGAAATTTTTACTGCTAAAAAAGCGCAGAGAACATATATTAAAAGATTTAAAAAGGATGGGTTTGAAATAAGATATTTAGATTCTGTTGAGGGTATTAAGACCTTCTATAAATATTATCTTAAGAATATTAGACATATAAAAGGTACTGAATATCCGTATTCTCATTTTGAGGATATATATAACCTTTATTCTCCAAATAACAGGACTTTAGCGTTGCTATATAAACAGGGCTTTATAGCAGGGGGATTTTTAAATTTCCTGGATGAATCTAAAAAAACCATGCACACACGATATATAGCAATTAATCGTGATGTGCCCAATAAATATCATGTTCAGTATTATTTACTCTGGGAGACAATTAAAAAAGCTTATGAACTGAAATGTAAGAGACTATGTCTTGGAAGTAATGTAAAAGATCAAAATCATCGAGGTTATAAATTGAAGAGTAACTTCGGTGCAGATTATAAAGATAACTATTCAGTATTAATACCTACCTCAAAAATCTTTAAATTAGGTCATTCTGTTTATAGGTCTCTTTATAAGGTGAAACAAGATGAAAAACGAAAAATTAAACTTCCAAAATTTAAAATATAAATACAGGCTCTTTTTTACACTGAATTACTTCCTTAAAAAGGTAGGAATTAATTTTACTAAAGCTCATATTTATTCTATTAAATTAGATAATTTTAGTCCTAAAAGATCCAAAACAGATGATTTTATTGTTAAAGAGTGTACAATGGACGATTTACATCTTTTTGGAAAATTAGAGGATAGATTCTTATCAGATATGCAAGATGGACATATTCTAATTGGTGCATTTTTAAATAACGAGTGGATTGGCTATAACTGGATAAGTTTTAAGCCAGTAGAAATGGAAGAAGTGGAAAGGTTTTTTCATTTTGATGGGGCTTATTTATGGCGACTTTATGTTAAAGAACATTATAGAGAGAAAGGAATAGCAAAAAGGATGTTTTATTTTTCTCTTAATAAAATTAAAAATGATTATAAAAAAAATATAGTATATGCTGCCGCTGAAACTTCAAACATACCCTCAATTAAAACTATAGAAAGTTGTAATTTTTATAGGATTGGTGCTATTAACTATTCAAGAGTTTTTTTATGGAAAAATTTCCAGGTAAATATCGAAGATAATTCAGTGAGTTTTTCAGAAGATTTAAATAATGATTAAACTAATCATAATCTATTAAATGTTTTATTTCTTTTTATTAGGGATTAATTGTTTAATTAAATTAATATCATCATCTGAAAATGTTTCTAAAAGATAGAGAGCAACTAAATATACACCGAAAGCAAGTACTATCTGCAAGAGTAGATTTATATGTACATAAAAAATGAATAATCCCATTACTAAGCAAGCTATTAAAGGTTTCACTAAAGTATCTTTAATTTCAACTTTACAGATAAATTTAAAAAGGAAGTATGAAATAAGCAACATTTCAGTTAATTCTGTAATTATTGTAATTACAGCAGAAGCAACATAGCTATAACTTGGAATAAATGTTACATTAAGGACCACATTCATAATTATCGCCAAAATGAATATTTTTGCCAGTAAGTTTTGTTTGTTGATCGAAATCATTACAGTTCCTGAAAAAAAAGTTAAAAATGTAAAAGGAATCGCCCAGATTAGTATTTTAAGTGCTATTATGGATCCTGTAAATTGAGTTCCGTAGACTAAAAGAATAATTTTATCGGCCAACAGTGATACTGTAATTGCAATAGGTAAACCTATCAGAAAAAGATATTTAAATGATCTTTTATATCCTGTTTTTAAAGAGTTTTTAGAATATATGTGAAATCTGGAAAAAACAGGATATATTGAAGCCGTAAAAACTGCTGGGATAAAAGTTAAAACTTCTATTAATTTATATGCTGCACTGTAAATTCCAACAGCAGTATTAGTATCTAACATTGAAAGTATAACTATATCAATTCTAAATGCTATGGTAGAGAAAATTAAAACTACAGACAAAGGAATTGCCATTTTTAACAATGTTTTCCAGAAACCAAAATCAATTTCTAATTTTGGCGAAACATAATTACATTTGCATATGGTAAATGCATATAAAACCATAATTACTCCAACAAATAGATAAAGTAAAGCAAAACCTAAAAGATCGCTTTTATTATATATTAAGTATAAAGCCCCTGAAATGAGCAATATAGATGTTATAATCTGGCCAATTGATTGATATTCCAGTTTTTCAAAGGTTTGAAATAAAGCATAAAACATTGAAGACAATGAAGTTAATAAAGTATACGCTGTAATTATAGCTATAACCTGAATATCATTTAAATTATAACCCAGTGCCAGAACAATCAAAATACTTATTATAAATGTGCTTATTCCCAATATAATCTTTAATGACAAAATATTTTTTAAATAACTTTCCGTTAGCTTCTTATTTCTTGATGCCTCTCTTACCATTAGTGAGCTTAAACCCAAATCAGCAAATATTATCATAATTCCTGAAAAAGCTAATGCAAAGGACAGAATACCAAAATTATCCACTCCAAGATATCTTGCAGAATACATCACAAAAAAAAATGCTAATGCATAAGTTATTATTTGTGATACAAACATTACTGAAATGTTTTTGGCTACTCTTTGAACCGGGTTCATTTTCTCTCCTTCTTAATTAATATTAATTAAATTTATTAAGTTAATATTAATTATAGTTTGCCATAATTAATGGCTCTGTAGAACTGCTCTTAGATTTTGATAGATAAGCATTTTACATATATGTATATATTATAACAAATGTTTCGAAGCCTGGTTTCTTTGTTCCTTAACCTATCACTCCGACTTTGATTTTTATCACTCAAAGCTCTCTTTAATACGGAGATTACAGTTTTTACAGGCTTCTTCAATGATATTTGGACTTGCTGAAGAGGGATTGCATGCTTAAATCTACAAAGCTAAATTTCTTAATATTTATCTTAAATTAAATCCATATCTTTTATTGCATTTATATTTTTAAAACTAAGAGTTGTTTTATCCAGTTTTTCAACATCAACGTATTTAACGTTTAAATTTCGAATAAGAGAATTAACATCCTTTATCTCTTTTTTAATCAGATCCTCAATAACATTAATGGTCTTTTTTTTGTAGATAGAATGAAGTGGTTCAATATGACCATCATTCCATATAGGGACAACAGCATCAAAATTATCTGTTTCCATGGTTTTAAACATTTTTAAAACGAAATTTTTAGAAATAAAAGGTGAATCGCAGGGCAATATTTGTGCATATTCTGAATTAATATTAGAAAGTCCTGTTAATATACCCACAAGAGGTCCCTTATCCTTTATTTTATCCTCAACTATCTTTAAAGACTCATAAGGCCCTAAAATATTTTTATAATCTTTTATCTGTTGAGTTTCCCTTAAAACTAATATAATTTCATCTGCAACATCCGATATGGCATCCAAAACATGAAGAACCATTGGTTTACCCTTTAAGAGCATTGAGCCTTTATCTCTACCCATCCTCCTGCTTCTTCCACCACAGAGGATTATTATGGATTTCATAATACCCACCTAAAAATTGAAAAAAATGTTAAAAAATAAAGTGTATTTTGTTTTGACGTGAAAAGACCAAAATTATCTACATCAATCGTGTTGTAGGATAGTTCGGGCTTTCGTTGGTTATGGTCAGATCATGCGGATGACTTTCTGTCATCCCGCTTGCTGTGATCCTAACAAGCTTTGCCTTTTCCTTCATGGTCTGTATATCCTTAGCACCACAGTAACCCATTGAAGATTTTAAACCGCCGATTAACTGGAATAAAACCTCACTAACCGGTCCTTTGTATGGAACAACTCCTTCAACACCTTCTGGTACTAATTTCGCGTGTTTCATTGGCCCTTTCACTTCCTGGAAGTAACGGTCAGTTCCTGCACCTGCTCCACCAGTCATTGCGCCAAGGGAGCCCATTCCACGGTACTGTTTGAATTTACGACCATTCATGATTACAACGTCACCCGGTGCTTCATAGGTACCTGCAAGTAAACTTCCAATCATTACAACATCTGCGCCAACAGCTATTGCTTTTGCAATATCTCCAGAGAATCTTAATCCCCCATCTCCTATTACAGGAATTTCATGGTCTTTTGCAACGTCTGCAACGTCTGATATTGCTGTTAGCTGAGGTACGCCTACTCCGGCAATGATCCTTGTTGTACAGATTGATCCTGGACCTATTCCTACCTTAAGCCCATCAACCTCCTTTGCTAATAAGGCTTCTGCCGCCTCACGAGTGGCTATATTACCCACAATCAGATCTGCATCAATATTATCTTTAATTTTCTTTGCTGCATCCACCACATTTAAATTATGTGCATGTGCCACATCTATAGCAATTATATCTACCCCTGCTTCGTCTAATGCCATTGCACGTTCAAGATCAAATGGACCTGTAGCTGCTGCAACCATAAACTTTCCTTTTCTATCTCTGGAAGCATTGGGGAACTTTTTTCTCTCTAATATATCTCTAATGGTTACTATTCCTATTAATTTGCCTGATTTAACCACTGGGAGCCTTTCCACCTTGTTTTCGTAGGCTATATTCAGTGCTTCTTCTGGTGTGGTTGATTCAGGAATGGTAAGCACTTCTTCAGTCATTATTTCCCTTACTTTCTTTTCTTCATCAGAGTTAATAATTGGTTTTACGTCCCTGCGGCTTATTATTCCCACCACAATTTCATCTTCAACCACTGGAAGTCCGCTTACTTCTTCCATGTCCATTATATGACATGCCTCCCTGATTGAAGCATCAGGACCAATGGTGATCACATCTCTTATAGTCATGTCTCCAGACTGTTTTACTCTTTTAACCTCATTGATCTGCTCTTTTATAGTCATGTTTCTGTGAATGACTCCTAAACCACCTTCCTGTGCCAGTGCAATCGCCATTGAAGATTCGGTTACGGTATCCATAGCAGAACTTATAACAGGAATGTTTATGAAATGATTCCTTGAAATTCTGGTTTTTATTTCAACGTCTTTAGGCTCAACAGACGAGGCAGAAGGCACTATTAAAAAATCATCAAATGTATAACCTTCTGGAGCGTTTTTTAATTTTTTAGAGTACATTAATACCTCCTGCAACTGCTTAAAAATATATGATTTTTGAAATTAAAAACATTCAAGCATCTTCTTTAATTCCATTACTGCGCTTCGGTGGATTTTCCCTGAATTTCTATCCCCACCTACACATGCTGCTCCTCTTATTCCAACAACATCAGTGCCTAAATTGTACAGTGTCTGGAGCTGTTCTTTTTTAACTGAGCCTGCAAGCGCTGATTTTAAGCCGTAATTATGAATTTCATTGTTGAATCTGGCTATTTTCTCTTCACTCATGAAGTCGAATAATGTTTTCCCATCTTTAACTGCAGTATCCAGCATGGCCAGGTCTGCACCAGCAGCAGCAGCAACTTCTGGTATTTCCATGGGATCTAAAGCCCCAATTCGATGCGCATCAGCGTATCCTGAAGCTACCACGATTATATCTGCGCTGTATTCATTAACAGTTTTTACCACATTTTTCATTACTTCCAGTGCTTCGTGGTAATTTTTTGTTCCATAAAGGCCAACTTTAATGTAGTCTGCTCCTGAAACAGCTGCTCCAAGTGCTGCAAGTGATACTGTACCTGGTTTATATTGCACATCTCCCAAAGTTGCGCTTACGAGCATATCTTCAGGGGTCATCTCCCTTATGCTTTTAATGACCCATGGAAAATTAGCTCCAAGTGATCCTTCTTTGGGATTTTTGACATCGATTATGTCTGCACCGCCTTCAATGGCTTCATGTGCTTCCTCTGTGTTTATTGGACTTATTAAGAGAAGCAAATCATATACCTCCATTTATTAATTAGATTAAACTAATTTTTATTTAAATTATATTCTAAATTATTTAAAGTATTCCCTTTTAGCTGAATAAGATTTTTTTATTTTATCTTTAATTATAGTTCTATGTTTAATGTTTAAAAAGGTGATCCTTCTTTTTTAATTCTTTCTGCAGTTTTAAAATGTTTTTCTGGATAAATCCCTTCCTTCACGAATTCTATCCGCAATTTTTCAATCATTTTATTTGTTTTAATATTAAAGGGACATTCCAGAGTGCACAGCCCACAAGCAGTGCATTTAAATAGCCCTGAATCAAAACAGGTTTGTTTATCTTTGATAAATCGGCTGAAAGATATTCCACGGCCGCCCAAATATCCTTTATAACCAAATTCATTGCCTGTTACATTGTATACTGGACATGAAACAATACAGCTACCGCAGCCAATGCATAAAAGGCATTCCGGGTAATCTTCAAACAATTTACTTCTTCCGTTGTCAAGAAGGATTACTATTACTCTTTTTGCGCCGTACATGCCTTTTAAAAGTATCTGTTCTATGTCTGCTGTTTTAGAGGGTGATGAAATCACGTTCATGTAGGCTGGAATTTTTTTTCCAGTTGCAAATATTGTTTCAAGCTTAACAACGCTTACCGCTTCTTCAACAGTCCTTACAAGTTTATCTATGCCCACAAGAACAATGTGAATATCTTTCATGGACACCAGAGTTATGTTTCCCTCGTTGTGAACCATTAAGAGCGCACCGTCTTCTGCAGCAACTGAATTTGCACCTGTAATTCCAACAGAACAGTTTAAAAGTCTTTCCAAGACGTCCTGTTTAATCACGTTGAGAATTTCCCCTGGTTCTGGTTTTATTTCCTTTTTAAACTTTTTGGATGCTATTTTAGCTATCTGTTCCATATCTAAATGTGCAGCTGGCCCTATTGGGTGTGAAGGTCCAGAACTATCTGGATCTATTTGAACAATACGATCTCCAAGGTCAGTTTCCACAAGTTCAATTCCATGAGAATCTAAAAATTCTGATAAACCTATTTCATTTATGGTGTTTGATTTAGACTTTGAAACCATTTTTTCGTCTTTAATTATCCTGTAAATCTCATCAAGTGCTTTCTTTGAATTTTCTGCAACTATAACTTCTATTCCATTTTCTTCAAACTTATTTTTTGCTGTTTCAACAAGTTCTGGAAGATTTTCCACGCTGTAATTTCTTATTTCTTTTACCCGCTCTTGAAGTTCTCTTATCTGTTCTTTTTCCCCTTCTAAAAGCTGCGCTTTTCTATCCCTTAGTATTTTAAAGGATTTATGCAGAGATTTAAGGTTATTTTTATCCATTTAATACCCCAGGGTGTCTTTTAAAGCATTTAAGACCAGTTCAGAGATGTCCAGTACACTCTGTTTTTCTATGCAGACAGACTGAATGTTTAATATGCAGAATGGACATGAGGTAATGATTATTTCAGTACCTGTATTTTTTGCATCTTCAATACGTGCCATGGATATCTCTTCTGTTATTTCAGGATAAGCTGATCTAACACCTGCACCAGCGCCGCAGCATCTTGCTTTATCTTTGTTGAAATCCATTTCTACCAATTCTGCACATCTATATATAACTGCCCTCGGAGCATCATATTCTTCCATCTCCCTTCCAAGGTGGCAGGGATCGTGATAGGTGACTTTTTTATCTTTAAATTCTAATTCTATTTTTCCATGTTCAATTAACTGGTTAAAAAGCTCTGATGTGTGCACAACGTTTATTTCAACGCCTAAAATTTCTTTATAATCTTTTTTAAATGTCCTGTAACAGCCGGCACATGAAGTGACTATCTTTTCTCCTTCCAGATCCTTTAATGTTTTATCCATAACTTTTTCTGCCTCTTCTCTAAATCCTGTTCTAAGCAGAAAGGATCCGCAGCATTTTTCATTTTCTAATACTTTATAATCTATTCCTGCAGATTTCAGTATCTCTTCTGTTGCTCTGGATATGTTTCCAAGCTTTTCCTTTGCTACACAGCCCCTAAAATAAATCATCTTTGCACCAAACAACTACTACATTAATTTACTTCAATATTTTACTGCATGTTTATTATTTTTATGCACCGGTCTGATAAATAAGAAATTATAGATAACTCCATATGCATACAGAATGTGCTGAACTGGCACAAGTAAAAAAACAAGCAGTGAATAAATAGATTTTGTTTTAAAAAGAATTTCTGCAAAAACAAGTACTGCATATACGATATAAAGTGCTAATGGGATTAAAACCATCCACCCCCAAATTAAATATAACGGAATAAGCAGAATCAGGTAGAATAAAAATAATATTGTCAAAAAAACCTTTATTTTAAATAATCTGAGCTTTTTTATGGCATTAGCTATGTTTACTCCATATCTGATCATGTTTTTTGAAAATTGCCTTAGTGAACTGGTTTCCCTGTGATATATTTTAGCTTCCCTGACGTAAATGAATTTATATCCGACTAATCCCAGCCTTAAATTTAATTCAGTATCATCAGAGATGATTAGGCTGTCATCATACCTGAATTTACTTATTATATCTTTTTTGTAAATGGCATTGTAATTAGGGATGCTTTTTAAATATTTAACATTTCTCTTTGAAAATGCAGGGTTTCCGCCAGAAGCAATGGTGGAGGTTAAAAAATGGTTTATTATCAGTTCTTTTTTGTTATCGGTTGGAGCTATTAATCGGGGTCCGCCGGCACCTGCAATATCATCTTCGGTTCCTTCAATACTTTCATATAAAGTTTTAAGCCACTCTTTGTCCACGATACAGTCGGCATCAGTATAGGCAATGTATTTTGAGCTTTCACTGGAATGGTCTATTACCAGGTTTCTTGCAAAACAGTGACCATAAAAACCGAAATCTTTCTCGTTTAGGATTTTATAGCTGATATTTGAAGAGCTTAAAACTTCTTCTGCAATTTCACGGGTTTTATCATCGGAATTACCGTCAACTACTATTATTTCAAATGATGAAGAATCAAAACTTTGTTCAATAAGAGTTTTAAGAGTTGTGGCTATGTATTCTTCCTCGTTTTTGGCTATAATTCCTATAGTTATTAAAATTGGCATTTTCCTTACCTTAAATCTTTTAGTAATGCATGAATATTACGACTTTTTGTATTTGGTTTTTTAAATACATTATTTTAAGTTATTATTTTCTTTATCAATACGCCCTATAAATAATTTTTAATTTTTCGTGCTAATTATTTAAGCTACTTAATTTGATAGTTCAATTAAGTTAAAAATGATAAACTTTTTGATTTTGCACCGTCAATATCTGAATAATAGATTTTCAAGCCGTTTGGCAAGATAATAGATGTTGTATTTAATTTTGAATTCACATTCTTAAAAAATTCGGTTTTATTATTCATCACCCAGATTATCTGGGTTGTAGAAGTATTTAATGGAATTTCTAAGGTTTTATTTTCAAATCCGCTTCATTTATGGTTTTTTCCATGAAAAACTATGAAATTTTTATTGGTTTTGGAGGTTTTCAACTGTGAATTTTCATCATCACTTATGCTGTAAACATTATATTGTGGAAGATAGTAAATTGCTTTTCTCCAGGAGAAGCCCTGATCTTCCCTTAGAATGTCTCTAATGATAATAATAGTTTTTTCAGAGTTAGAATTATTCATAATCCTGTTTATATGATATTTCGTGTTTAAATCGTTTTTATAGATTTTCTCGTATCTATAAACAAATAAAAGATCTATGCATAGTAAAATTTTTTGATTTTCATCTATAAAACCTAAAGGAGTTTCCCATGTACTTTCATAGTTAATATTGGATGGATAAATAAAATACAATGAATTTAAAAAGATGAATATTGCCAATAGAGAGGATAAAACTGATTTATATGAAAATTTATGCTTATTTTCAATTTTAAGAGAAAAATAGTTAAATATATATCCCAGAATCATAGAAATTGCTGAAATATATACTAATATGTACCCAGGCTTAGGTGAGTGAACCATAAATTGAAAAATAATCATGGGGAAAATCCATAATGATAAAAAAACGAATTTAGTATTTAATAGAATCTTTATTTGGAATTTTTTCCTAAACATAAAAATGATTAAGTCTTGCCTGAATCCCACTCGTAAAGAAATTTGCTCATGAAAGGAATTCTTGTAATCAAAATTAACAATGAAAATATGGATATTAACAAAATATTAATCGATTTATTGTTTTCAATTGATTTACCTTTCAATTTAATTTCCTTTGGATCCATGTTACACTCCGATGAATTTAAAATTCCCATACAATTCAGGTTAACTATTTATTATCCATATTAGTTAAATTAAAAGATAGATGTTTATTTATATATCAAAATATTGTTTTCAATTTATTAAATAGATATTAATTTTAAATAAAATTAACGAAGTTAAAATGGAAGAGAATAATGAAATATCCCTTAATTTCAATTATAATCCTCAACTGGAACGGTTGGGAAGATACTCTTGAATGTTTGGAGTCCCTTTATCAGATTGATTACCCTAATTATAATGTTATTCTTATAGATAATGGTTCTGAGGATGAATCAATAAAAAAAATTAAGGAATACTGTGATGGAAAAATAGTAGTCAAATCTGAATTTTTTGAATATAATTATAATAACAAACCAATTGAGCTATTTGAATACACAAAAGCAGAAATTGGCTCTGTATCATTAGAAAATTCATTTTATAATAATAAAAAACTGGTTTTAATTAAAAATCCAGAAAATTATGGTTTTGCAGAAGGAAATAATATTGGAATTAGATTTGCTATGAGATCTTTAAATCCAGATTATATCTTACTATTAAACAATGATACTGTAGTTGAAAAGTCCTTTTTAACTGAAATGGTTAATGTAGCAGAAAACAATTCTAAAATTGGTGTTGTCGGACCTAAAATTTATTATTATAATTATAAAGGCAGAAAAGACGTTATAAACTTTGCAGGTGAGGAAATTAATTTTTATACATCTCGAGGGAAACGTTTCGGACGTTTTGAAATAGATAAGGGACAGTATGATGAAATAAGGGAGAATGATAAGATTGACGGAAGTTGCATGCTCATTAAAAGAGAGGTAATTAAAGAAGTTGGGATCTTTGACCCACTATATTTTGCATACTGGGAAGAAGCTGATTTATGTGTTAGAATAAAAAATGCAGGGTATAAGTTAATTTATGCTCCAAAATCTCGTATTTGGCATAAAATTGGAGTTACCTGGGATAGCTATTTCAGTTATTTTATAATTTATCACTATTTAGTTCGTAATCGATTGATTTTCATGTGGAGATATGCGTCAAATATTCAAAAAACCATATTTATACTTTTTTTTGTAGTCTATTTATTGGTTAATATCATTATAATGTTTATAAAAGAGGATTGGAAAACATCGAAAGAAGGATTAAAAGCAATAAAAAATGGAATAATGGATTTTAGAAAATTAGTTCTAAAATAAATTAACAATAAATTATTTAGCAGACACATTCACGAGCACTAAATTTATTAAATGGCAAATTGACATGAATTTATTTCAAAAGTAGTAAAACAGATGAGTTTTAAATTTTACAAAGATTTATCATTCATATAATTCAAAAAACTGTGTTTCATATATTTTTTTATAATTTGACTGTACATAAGGGATAAGGGGAGAATATGATTCATTTAAAGGTATAAATCCTTCAGATAGATTATCTGCTCTATATTTTTGTACAATGATAATTACAGTCCCTTTTTTCATTTCTAAATCTTTTATAATGTGATTTGTTAACTTCTGGTCACCGGACTGGATATTTCCTAATTCTACATTTTGAGGCCATTCTATTATTAGTGGATTCCCATAGGAGTTTTTTATCCAGATTCCTACGCAATCAGGTATAATAATATATTTTCTCCCTTTTTTTATTGAAAATTCTTCAGCAACATTTAAATCTTTTAAAAATGCATGAGTATTCTTGTTTGTTTTTATTCCTGTCATTCCATAAACTACATCTCCAAGATCATAGTTTAAATCACTAATTGAAGATTCTCGATAAATATGTTCTTCTCTAGCTATTCCAAAGGATAATGTAGACACGAAAAGCAGCATTATAACAAAAATACCAACATATCTGGAATAATCATTAAATAAATTCTGATCTGGAATACAGTTATAAATATATTCTATTATAAATATAACTAAAGGGCCAGCCATTAAAGCAGGATAATTATAACCCACAGAAAGAGAAACAATCCAAGATAATATCACAAGTAAAATACCTATTTTCAAATATTGAGTTAATTTTCGAATTTTATAGAAATCTACTATGATTAAGCCAACAACCATGGCAAAAATAGAGTATGATGAGCCAACAAGATATAAAGAGGGGAATATAGCTAATGGAACTATGGAAATCATTAAAAAAGCTAAAATACTAAAAAGTAATAAAATTCCTGTCTTTACCAAATACTTGTTAAATTTGCTATTTAAATTGTTATTTAAAAAATAAGTAATTGAATACCATAATAAAATACTAAATGGTACTACACTAAGGAAATAATGGTTTAAACCTGCAATGATGGTTCTTTCTAGAGTATAAATATTTAATTGGACAAATGCATCTAAAAATGCTCCACTAATTAATAAATACAACATATAGAACATAATGGGTGTAATTAATACTATCCAGAAGCGTTTTTGACACCCGTCATTAAGAACTATGATTGATAAAGGAAGTAAAAATAAAAAATTTTGTTTAAATAGAGGTGTAACACCTATCAAGAAGTATCCAATCAATTTAAATGTGGTTAAATTAATTCGATGACATAGCATTATGCCTATAGTAGACAAGAATATAGCATCAATTGTATGCCAGGCCATAATTGGAAAATTATGCACAGAAAAGAAAAGCGCAATTAGAGCTAAGCAAAATTTTTCAGTATTTGATTTCAAAATAGAAAAAGTATCGCTTATAATGATTGTCCAAATCCATGCAACAGTTGCCAATTGAAACCAAACAAAAAATCTAGAAATCAATAAGGTATATTCCCCCCCAAATAACAATAGGTATATGGAAAAAATGAGAACCAACAGGTCTGATTGATATAAAATCTAAATGAGGTATTTGTCCCTCAAGTATTCTCTTAGCCCCTGCTAGAATAAATCCATCATCTGTAGGATTAAAACCAAGTTTAGAAAATAAGATATGTGCAATTATTGAAACTATAATTATAAACATGATTCCCGGATAAAGTTGAGATGTTTTTTTCAATTTTTTAACAAATAAGGACATAATGTTAAGTATATTTTAATAAACCATATAAATCAATGGTTATATGCTACAGAAATTAAGTAAATTTGTTATACAATAACTCTTTAGAATTATTAATAACTGTTTTTTGATAAATAAAATAGCATAATGCTATTTTTAGTTATATATTATTCAATAATGCGGTTATAACTAATATTTAATTAGGAAATGGGATAATTTGTTAAATAAATAAAAAAAGCTTAAATGGAAGAAAGTTCTAAGTACGATGATATTATGAATGCTGTAAAATCACTTGCTAAAAATACTTCATTATTACTGATTTCCCAAGTTATTAGCTATATATTAGCATTTTTTTATATGATTTATATTGCTCGATATTTAGGTACTGATGGTTTTGGTATTCTTTCATTTGCACTTGCTTTTACTGGAATACTCAGCATCTTTACAGATTTAGGTCTTAATACCTTAACGGTTAGAGAAGTTGCAAGAGATAAATCATTAACGAATAAATATTTTAGTAATATTTTTTTTATAAAAATGATTTTTTGTATTTTAACTTTTGGATTAATGGCATTGATAATAAATTTACTTGGATACTCTTTAGAAACTATAAATGTTGTTTATTTAGTAGGATTATCAGTAATTTTCACAGCAATTTCAGGTTTTTTTAATTCAATTTTTCAAGCACACGAAAAAATGGAATATCAATCTTTAGGCCTGGTTTTACAGAATTTTCTAATGTTTATTGGAGTTTTAATCGTTATTAATTTTGGATTGAGCATTATAGTATTTGCATTCGTTTATTTTATTTCTAGTTTAATTAGTTTATTTTATATTTTAATTGTTTATTTCTGGAAATTTCCTCCAAGGAATGTTGAAATTAGAAGAAATTATTGGAAACCAACAATAAAGGAATCATTACCTTTTGGATTAACAGCCGTTTTTGCAACAGTCTATGTTTGGATTGATTCTGTAATGCTTTCTTTGATGCAAGGAAATGAAGCAGTTGGATTATATAATGCAGCTTATAGAATAATTATAGTTTTACTATTTATTCAGTCAGTTTCAAGTATCTCTATATTTCCTACGATGTCTAAGTTTTATATTTCATCAAAAAATTCTTTAAAAATGACTGTTGAAAAGTATTTTAAATTTATGTTTATAATCAGTATTCCTATTGGAATTATTGTAATGCTTTTGTCTGATAAAATAATTTTATTTGTCTTTGGCGTTCAATATGAAAATTCAATATTACTCCTTCAAATATTAGTATGGGCTACTGTATTTACATTTATATACACTGCATTCGTACAAATGTTTTTATCAACAAACAAACAGTTTGTAATCACTAAAATCACTGCATTATGTATGATGATTAATATCATTTTAAATTTGATTTTGATTCCACAGTTTAGCTATATTGGTGCCAGTTTTGTTACTGTAATTACTGAATTTACAATTTTAGTCCTTGTATTCAAAAGTTATAGTAAAATCGGTTATGGTATTTCCAGAAAACAGTCAAAATTAATGATTAAAGTTATAATTGCAAGTTTAATTATGGGATTATTTATATTCTATTTTAAAGAATTGGAAACATATTTATTATTGTTATTTGCAATTATAATATATATTACATTAATATTACTGACCAAATGCATTGATAAAGACGATGCCAACTTAATTCATGTATTAATTAAAAAAAGTTGAATAGGAATTAAAATATACCAAATTTTTAGGAAAATCTTTGGGGGGAAATTCAAAAATGGATGATATAAAGAATCCCGAGAATACTATAATTGGTTTTAATTATAAAAGAGGAAGTAAATCTCCCATAATTGGAAAAAATTCTATTATTCGCCCTAATTCTATTATTTATAATGATGTATCAGTTGGAGATGATTTTAAAACGGGCCATAACATTTTAATCAGGGAAAAAACAACTATTGGTAATGACACACTTATTGGAACAAATACTGTAATTGAAGGTAATTGTATCATAGGAAATAATGTGAGAATACAATCAAACGTATACATTCCTACAAACACCATAATTGAAGATAACGTATTTATTGGTCCTTGCGCATGTTTTACTAATGATAGATATCCCGTAAGAATTGATTTTGAACTTAAAGGACCAATATTAAGAAAAGGTGCTTCTATTGGTGCAAATTCAACATTTTTATCAGATTTAGAGATTGGAGAAGGTGCAATGATTGCAGCGGGTGCAATTGTTACTAAAGATGTACCCAATTTCTATCTTGCAATAGGTGCACCTGCAAAAATAAAACCACTTCCAAAACATTTAAGAATTCCAAATAAGCTATAATTACACAATGACAAATAAAACACATCCTAATGTAAGTGTAATACTTCCAACTTATAATAGGGCCCATTTAATTAAAAGATCTATTGACAGTATTTTAGATCAAACCTACGCTGATTTTGAGATTATTATTGTTGATGATGGATCAACTGATAACACAAAAGAAATAATTGAACAATATACTGATGAAAGAATAAGATATATTGGGCATGAAATAAATAAGGGCGCGCCTAGCGCTATGAATACTGGCATAAAAAACTCTAAAGGGGATTTTTTGTCTTTTCAGGGTAGTGATGATAAATGGTTACCAGAAAAGCTTCAAAAGGAAATGCTTATATTCAAGGAATCTTCTTCAGATGTAGGAGTAGTTTATTCAGGAATATGGAGTATTGAAAAAAATGAAATAAAATACAAACCAGATTCCAGTATTCAAAAGAAAGAAGGAATAATCCATGATGAACTTCTCAAAGGAAATTTTGTAAATGGATTAAGTTCCGTTAAGAAGGAATGTTTCGAAAAATGTGGATTATTTGATGAAAATTTATTTGGACTAGAAGATTGGGAGTTATATATTAGAATTTCAAAAAATTATGAATTTAGGATTGTTGATGAACCTTTAATGATTGCTTATAATGCTGAAGGTAATATATCTTCTAATTATCTCAAACTTTTTAATGCTAAAAAAATAATTATTGATAAGCATTTTAAAGAATTTTCCAAAGACAAAAAAGTTTTAGCTATAAATTATGGAATTTTAGGTTCGCTCTTATTTTTAAGCGAAGAGAAAAAAAAAGCGAGAAGTTATTTCATTGATGCTATTAAATTAGATTTTAATTTGAAATATATTTTTGCCTATTTATTATCCTATTTTGGAAAAAAAATGTATACTCAAGTTTTAGGCTATTATCAAAAAAATTGATAATCAATTTTTAATTATAACTTATTATCTTTTTAGTGTTGTTTAACTTATTATCTTCCTTTTGAAGCGCAAGTTCCCTTACCAGATCTGTAATTTCATTTTCCATACTTTCAATCATGGTGTAGATCTTGAAAATTAAATAATAACATCCAAAAAGCCCCAATATCAGTACAACGTCAAGTCCTCTTCCAATTCCTACTGCAGCTGCAAAAACACCTGTTACAAGCACTATTTTATCTGCATATTCTCCTATTAAACAAAATTTTCTTTAAAGATAATTATGGTGTTTAAATTAAAATGATATAAATCCTTTTATTAAAATATGATATATAATTATTACTACTTTGTTATCTACAATTAAGCTTAAAAGTATTTAAAACCATAAACCTCCTGCACAACTAATTATATAAATTCTTAGAGCTTAGATTATGATATGACGCACAACCATAAAAAACTATCCGAAGATTATTCAACAACCTTTTAAGAAAAGGTTGATCAAAAGATGCTTTGGATGAACCCTTTTTTAAAGGGTTCTTAAAAATATTCACAGGATTTACTCAAGATGAATAACAGAATATTCAGAAGATAAACGAAGTGTATGAATCAGAAATATTGATGAGTTGTTGGAGATTCTATCTTACAAAGTAGTTAGAAGTTGAGAATTCGTAAGGAGAAGTATTTTCAGGTTATAATTACGCAAGAGATCTATTGCCTATCACTTGCTATTCCTCACCAATGATATCTTCTATCTCTAAGAGCACATCATTTACAAATACTTCATCACATTCTATTGGCTCCTCTTTGTCTGAAAGAAGCAGATGAAATGGAAACGTTCTAATATCTTTCCAATGCGGTGCATTATCCCATCTACGTATCATTTTATCATTTCCTTGGAGATGGTAGGAATATCTCCGATAATTTTCTCCTATGCCTTCATTCACATAGAGCACGTACCCCTTTTTCAATATCGCCTTTGCCCGTAGCGATTGCGTTTTTGGCTCTATGATCATCGCAATAATCTCTATGTCTATGACAAGGTCGCTGGATGATAACACTGCTAAAATACTTGATACCGTCATTTAATTTTGCCTTTAACTCGATTTTCTACTTCAGCCCAATATCTAAGCGCCTCTTCATAACTCTCCCACTGTATGAAATCATCCCATTCCTCAAATACTTCCTCATCTTTCCTTTTATCGATGGTATCCTTAAATTCCTGAAAATCGACCCTGTATCTCCTCTTCATTTCGCTTATTTTCTTCTCATAGTAAGAAATTTTATTTCTTGCTTGCTCCCGTATTATTCCTACAAGAGCATCCTTTTCGTCTTTAAATAAACCAATCCTTACCAATTCCTCTATCGGTGCAAACACTTCTTTTGATACCTTAACATATTCTCCCATGACTATCACCTTCAAAAACATGAAGCTCAGAATCATCAGTTAGTTTTATTATGAGACGAATAAACCCTTTATCCGTACCTGTGAACTTTTTTACAATCCTAACTTCTTTAGTATAGGCAAATTTATTGGCTTTCTATTTAAAAAATCGAAATAATCATCTATCATCCAATGGCCTCTATCAATGCCTTCGTTTCATTCTTAAGCTCATTGAATATTTCCCATGATGCTTTCCATTCCATGAAATCCATGTTATCTCCAAGTTCACCTGATTTAAACTCCTTGTAAAATTCTTCTGATTCCATACCATACTTTCTATTGAAATAATCCATATTCTTTTGAAGTTCATCAATTTTTTGATTTAATTTCTCTATTCTGGCTTTTAGGGCTTTTATAACTATATTTTTCACTTGATTTTCAGGAATCGTAGTGTTTTTTACTACAAAAGCCACCTTGATCACCTTATTTTTCTTTTTTATGTACTATAAATTTATCTAATTGTATTTATGTTTAACATTTAAAATAAACTTTATTTTTCCAATAGATTTTCAGTAATTTTCAATATTTAAAGTTGTTAGAAGGGGCTGTCTAATAATTCAAAATCAGTGAAAATAAAACTCAAAAAAACACCAGCTCCACAAAAACTTATAAAAAATCACTTAAAAACAAGTAAATGCCCGATGAAATATCCTATTTTCATATGTTTTCACTTTGATTCTTTTTTAGAAGTAACGTCTGATTTTGATTTGATATTTTCCCTTTGAAGTGCAAGTTCCCTTACCAGATCTGTAATTTCCTTTTCCATGCTTTCAATCATGGTGTAGATCTTGAAAACCAAATAGTAACATCCAAATAGTCCTAATATTAATACTACATCAAGCCCTCTTCCAATTCCTGCAAAAGATGCAAATAGATTGGTTGCTCCAGGATCCAGTGATACATAAATAACCCCAATCCATATCAGTATCCATAAAGATAACATCCCTATGGTCATCTTTCCTTCTCTAAACCTTAAAATGGCTAAAATTATGGCAATTAACCCAATAATTGATCCTATTATTTGATATAGAAATATCATGATAACACCCGTCTAAATAAATTCATTATTAATTTAAATAAAATCTTAAGACCCACCTTTAAATTTGTCCCTTTGGCCATTGAATAATCTGTGTATATGGTTTTTATAGGCACTTCTTTAAGTTTTAAGTCATGCCTTTTTACTTCCCCCATTATCTCTGAAATTACACCAAAACCTCTTGAATGTATTTCAAAAACCTGTGCAGCTTTTCTATCAAAGGCTTTAAACCCTGTTTGAGAGTCCTTTACACGAACACCGTAAAAAATCCATGTTATAATGTTCATAATCTGATTTCCAAGCTTTTTAGAAAGTGGCATTTCTTCAAAATTCCTGTAACCGTTTACAATGTCTGCATCTCCTTTTATTATGGGGACTAATAATGAATTTATGTCATCTGGATCATGCTGACCGTCTGCATCGAATGTTACTATCAAATCGGCGTTCTTCTGGAGCGCTGCTTCTATCCCTGTCTTAAGAGCTGCACCTACTCCTCTATTAATGCTGTGCCTGTAAATAAATCCTTTATAGTTTTCAAGCAAATCATTGGCTATTTTGTAGGTTTCATCAGAGGATCCGTCGTCTACAACTATAATATTCCAATTTCTTTCTTTAAGTTCTTCAATGACGTTTCCAATGACTTTACTTTCATTATATGCAGGTAAAACTATGTATACTTCTGCACTCAGATTCCTGAAAGCAGGATCATCATTTGAATTTCCAAGCATCTGATCACTATGGTTTTTAATTTTAATTAAAATTTCATCCAATAAGAACATTTGCATAACTTTAAGTTGAACTATCATATCTGAAAAATTAATTATAAATCTTTTTTGCAAGCTCTGCAACACGTTTACCCAGGTTTTTAGAGGTTTCTATACCTATTTCGTCTTTTTCAACATCTCCTGCAGGGCCTGCTGCTCCAGTTCCGCCATAATGAGCAAGAGGAGAACCATCACCAACCACAATCGCATCATGGATGAGTAAAAATTCATGTATCGCTGTAATTGTTGTCTCTTGGCCTCCATTTCGTGAAGCACCCACAGCTATTGCTCCACAAACCTTATCTTTTAATTTAAAATCAGCGCGAAGAGGTCTTGATCTATCTATCATTATTTTAAGCTGTGCTGAAACATTTCCAAAGTAAACAGGACTTCCAATGATTAATCCATGAGCATCTTTTAGTTTATTGAGAATATCATTAATATCATCATCTTTAGGGCATTCTCCAGTTAATTTACATATATCGCATGCATTACAGGGTTCCATTTCTAATTTCCCTAAATGAATACTTTCAACATCGACACCAGCTTCTTGTGCAGCTTCTAATGATTTTTCAACAAGATATGCTGTATTTCCCTCTTTTCTTGGACTTCCTATAATTCCTATTACTTTGACCATATTTTTCACCAATTTGATATAAAACGTGTATTAAATGTGTTTAATCTGGAGTTTTTAAACACATATTACCATTTAATTGTATATTGCTTTTTTAATTAGTATGAACAATTATAGTTTAAATCCTTTTTCAAATTAGAAATAAAGAAATGTATCGTGCATAATGTTTATGATAATAATTCAAACTGCAAATTTTTTAAAAATCCACATATACCTGATGTTTGGGATACTATAAAACAGTAATATTATTTAAGCAAATTTTTATAATATATTACAAACAAAGAAAAGTTTGGTGGTAATTTTGGCTGACGTTATCTCTAAAATTAAAATTCTGGAAGAATTGGCAAAATTAGGCTCAGATGATGAAGTTTTCATAAATGCCATTGATAAATTAACTAAATATAAAATTAATGAGCTTGAAAAAGATATTAATGATATTGAAATCAGTTTAAAGGAATTTGAAGAGAAATATGGATTAGAATCCACAGAGTTCATCAAAAAATTTGAATCTGGTGAAATGGGTGATGAGATGGACTTTATGGAATGGGCTTCGCTATATGATATGAAAGAAAGGCTGAAAAATAGGCTGAATATCGTAAAAGGTGTGTGAATGATTCAAAGCTTTTTTTCTAAAATTAAAACTTTCCCTAACCATGTTCATGTTGGTAAAGACGTTCACCCACATGAAGATTTTGATATTTTCGAGATAATGGAATTAATAGAAAAAGAAATCTGAATTCTTCTGTACTCTATTCTAAGAGAACCACTGGCTTGATCAGGTCTCGAGGTTTCTCTTTCATCAGGATGAAGGCATCTTCTACATTATAGTCAGTTACAAAAGTTTTTAAATTCTAAGCATCACGATATGGAAAAAGTAAATTTAAGCTCATTTGTGTGACTTTTTGAATATAAAGTCCATGTATTATGTTCTTGACTATAAACACAGATTAATCTGATTTTAAAATCAATCATTTTTTGAGTATATTCTCCAGTACAACTGCATTATTATGCTTTTTATCTTTTGCAGAATAAATTAGAGTTACTTTTCCCTTATCTTTTTCAATTTCCTTTATTTTATCAATTAATTCTTTTTTATCCTCTAATTCCTTTTTACATCTGTTTTCAAATTCATTCCATTTTCCAGGATCATGTGAAAACCATTTTCGAAGATCATCACTTGGTGCAATCTCTTTCATCCAGAAATCCAGATGTGCTTTCTCTTTAGACGCTCCTCGTGGCCATAATTTATCTACAAGGATTCTAAATCCATCATCTTTGCTAGAGGATTCATATGCCCTTTTTATCTTTATCATTTTATCACTTTTAATAATATAATCAAAATTAATATTATATTTTGTGGATCCTGAATAATTTAAACTAAAAAATAACTATTTAAATTAAAAAAAAGAATGGATATTCAAAGAATATTTAAGGACAGCAAGCTTAGAATAATGGAATTAATGTTAAATGATGTTCTTAAATTCAGGATGACAATTTAAAATTGAAATAAAAAGTAAAAATATTAATGAAGTAATATGTAATCCAAATTATCATGAAAAACAAAGACTATCAGGCATTAACTCCAGCAGAAGATGCCTTAAATATTATTAGAAAATGTTTTCAAAATGAAAAAAGGGGAAATATAAAGGCAAGAGATGATGCTAAAGAAGATTTAAAAAAGTTTCTTGTAAAAACTGATGACGGTTCTTATACTGTAAATTCTAATAAGCGCTTTGGAAAGTCTGAAACGATGCATACTTATCATGGAGCTTTAACTGAATCTCTGGAGAAATTTGTAAAGCCTGCAAAACTTAAAGGTAAAAATAAAGTAAGTATACTGGATATATGCAGCGGATTAGGTTACAATGCTGCTTCTTGCATCGAATTTCTGGATAAAATGACAGAAATTGAAATTGATATGGTTGAAATTTCTCCAGAGACTGTTGGAGCTGCACTTTTAATTGAAAATCCAGTAAAATCTTATGAAATTATTAAAAGAGTTGTTGAAGAATATTTCTATGAAAAAGGAACTTTGGAGTTTAAATTTCATAAATTGGAAATACCTGATAGATTAAATATTAATATTTATATTGAAGATGCAAGAGATTTAGTTAAAAAGTTTCAATATAAAAAAAAGTTTGATGCAATATTTTTAGATCCTTTTTCTCCAGCTAAGTCTCCAGAGTTGTATACCCTTGAATTTTTCCTTAAATTAAAAAATCTTTTGAAAAATGATGGAATTATTCTTACCTACACTTCTGCAGCCCCTGTAAGGTCTGCAATGGTTCATGCAGGGTTATATGTAGGAGAAGGTCCTCAGTTTGGGCGAAGCGGTGGTACATTAGCAGCTAAGAATCCTGAAATTATTAAAAAACCACTTTCAATGGATGATGAGCGAATGATTGCGCTTAGTGATGCTGGAATTCCATTTATAGATCCCAAACTTAATGAATCTTCAAAAAACATTATTAAAATGCGGGAAGATGAACGTAAAGCTGCAAGAGGGCGAACAAGATTTGCATCCACCGTAAAGATACCCATATATTTATATAAAGATATTGAAGAAGAGCGACTTAAAAGGAGAGTTCTAAGAAACATTAAAATGTTGGGAATAGATGATTTAAAGTCTGAAGAGGCAAAGTTTATTGTTTGCCCTCAATTTAATGAATGTATATGTAACTGTGGATATGGTAAAATGAATAATTCTAAAGACAGAATAAATGAAATGATAAAGAGATTGAAGTTAATTTCTTTAAAAAATTAAATTTATTGTATTAATAAGGTGAAAAATTGAATTTTGAAATCAAATACAAGGATGGAATGGGCAGAATCGGAATAATGACCACCCCTCATGGTAAGGTCCAAACGCCTGCATTGATGCCTGTAATTCATCCGGGAAAACAAACCATTGACGTTAAAAAGTATGGGGCAGATATTGTCATAACCAACGCTTATATAATGTATAAAAATGAAGATCTCAAAAAAAAAGCACTGTTTGGCGGAGTTCACAGTTTAATAAACTTTGATGGTCCTGTTGTCACTGATTCAGGCTCTTTTCAGCTTTCAGAGTACGGTGATATCGATGTTACAAACAGAGAAATAATTGAGTTTCAAGAAAAAATAGGAACAGATATTGGCACATCTCTGGATATTCCAACCCCACCATATGTAAAACGTGAAAGGGCAGAAAGAGAACTTGAAATAACTCTTGAACGTGCAAAGGAGGCTCTGGAAGTTAGAGAAAATCTGATGATGAATTCTGTTGTGCAGGGGTCAACTTTCCCTGATTTAAGGGCTAAATGCGCCGAAATAGTTGGTAAAATGGACTTTGAAGTATATCCTATTGGTGCAGTGGTTCCTCTACTTGAAAATTACAGATATACAGATGTTGTGGATATTGTAATGGCTTCTGTGGAAAAATTACCTGCCTCCAGGCCAAGACATTTAATGGGCGCTGGTCACCCCATGGTTTTTGCGCTTGCTGTTTTAATGGGGTGTGATCTTTTTGATTCAGCAGCTTACATTCTTTATGCTAATGATGATCGTCTTATGATGATGGATGGAACCTATAAACTGCAAAATCTTTCTTATATGCCCTGTTCATGTGATGTCTGTAATAAATACGCTCCAGATGAGTTAAGGAGCATGGAAAAAGATCAGAGGGTGAAATTAATTGCAGCACACAACCTAAATGTTAGTTTTGCTGAAATTAGAAAAATAAAACAGGCGATAATAGATGGAAGTTTGTTTGAACTTGTAGAACAAAGATGCAGGGCTCATCCCTACCTTTTAGATGCACTCCGGAGATTAAAGAGATATAAAGAATTGATTGAAGAGCATGACCCAGCTTACAAGAAGTCTGCATTTTTCTATTCTGGTCCAGAATCATTAAACCGTCCTGAAATATTCAGGCACCACCAGAAGCTGGAAAGACTTCCAAGAAAAGATAGACTTGTACTTTTGCCTTCATTTAAAAAGCCCTATTCTAAAAATATTCAGATACGAATACTTCAGGATGCAAATGGAACCTTAGAAAGCCTGGGTAATTTCTACGGGATCAAAAATGGAAAAATGGAAGTCCCTGGCGATTCAACACAGTTTGCTGTTTTGGATGTTCCTTTTGGAATAATACCTCTTGAAATTGATGAAGTGTATCCTTTAGCTCAAAATGAATCTCCTTCAATATTAGATGAGGATTCTAAAGTGTTTATAAAGAAAACTATTGAATCTTATGCTCAAAATTTTAATGAAGTTATTGTTAGTGAAAGTCTGGTAAATAAATTTGATCTTGAGTTTGAGTTTGATTTCGATTTTGATGCAGGTAATTTGAAGATTATTTTTAATGATAAGGAGAAAATAAAGTATATAGCTGATTATCAGTTTGATAGGGGAGCAGGAAATGCTTTGTTCAAGGGCAATATCAGGATTGAAAAGAGCAGAAAAACAGGTAAAATACGTCATGTGTATGATGGCGAGGATTTAATTGCAACGCTTCGTGCAAGCGACGGCATATTTGTGCTAAACATGAACGGTGCAAGGAGACTTCATAAATTTCTTGAATATCCAAAAAATAGGGTTGTGGTTACAGGTGATGCTGAACCTTTTGCAAGGGAAGGAAAAAGTATATTTGCTAAATTTGTTATAGATATTGATATAAATATAAGGGCAAATGAAGAAGTATTAATCGTAAATCAAAATGATGATTTACTGGCCTTTGGAAGGTCAATTTTAGACAGCCGTGAAATTAAAGATTTTAATGCAGGTCAGGCAATAAAAACGCGGAAAGGTGATAAATAATGATACCTGGTATGGGAATGAATCCCAAACAACTTAAACAAATGCAAAGGGCCATGAAACAGATGGGCATGGATATGAAAGATGTTAAAGGTGCCACAGAAGTTATAATTAAGTTTAAAGATAAAGAGATAGTTATAAGTAATCCTAAAGTGAATTTAACGGATTTTATGGGGCAGAAAACCTACCAGATCACTGGTAATCCTAAAGAAAGAAAAACTGATGTTGTAATACCAGATGAGGATGTTGAACTTGTATCAGCCCAGACAGGAGTTAGCAGAGAAGATGCACTTAATGCACTTAAGGAAACAAATGGAGACCTTGCAGAGGCAATTATGAGGTTAAGCTGAATGGTGTTTATTGCTCATTTATCTGATATGCACCTTGGTGCCTTTAATTTTAAGGAAGATTTTTTAATCAGTGCCATAAATAAGGTTAATGAGTTAAATACAGATCTGGTCATAGTTACAGGCGATATAACTGAAAATGGTTTTTATGCTGAATTTGAAACAGCAGCAAAATATCTGGACTTAATTGAAAGTCCGATCCTTGTTGTCCCTGGAAATCATGATGCAAGACATATAGGAAATGAATGCTTTGAAGAGCTGATAACAAAACGTTGCAATACTTTAAATGTTACAACCCGTGAAATAAGCGCCATTGGCTTAGATAGCAGTGAACCAGACCTTGATTATGGTAAGGTTGGGAGATGGCAGCAGAAAAGAATGGAAGTTGAGCTGAAATATGCCGGTGAAAAGAAGCTGTATAAAATAATTGCTCTTCACCACCATATAATCCCTGTCCCAAAAACAGGGCGTGAAAGGAACGTTTTAATCGATGCAGGGGATGTTTTAAAATCTGTAATTGATGGAAATGCTGATCTTGTCCTTTCAGGGCACAAACATGTACCTTATGCATGGCAGTTACAGGATACAGGTTTTGTTACAGCAGGAACTGTGTCCTCACTAAAACTCAGGGGAAAGGATATCTGTTCATTCAATACAATAAATATTAAAGAGGATGATGTAAAAATAGTATTAAACTATGTTGATGGAAGCTCCAGAGTTCTTGCAGAGTACAAAAATATGTGTAAGGTGATTGGTTGAAAGTAATTATCGATGCTGCAAATGTGGCTCACTTCAAAAAGGGAAAAAACTCAAACCCCCGTCTGGTTCATGTGCTAAAAGCTATTGAATCTTTGAAAAACTTAGGATACGAGCCATATACCATAGCTGATGCATCACTCAGGCATGAAATAGATAAAAAAGAAGAATTCAACACTCTCTTAGAAGAAGGGGAAATTCATCAGGTTCCAGCAGGTACAGCAGCAGATCATTTCATCTTAAAAATTGCCTATGAAGAAGATACAAAAATACTTTCCAATGACCTGTTTAGAGAATATAATGATGAGTTTAAGGATATTTCAAGTAAAAGAATTCCATATAATATAAAAGACGGTCAAATAATCATTGGAACATCTTCAAGGCCTAAAAAAATTAAAAATGTTCTTCAAAAAATATGTAATCATACGCTTAATGAATTTGAGAAAAAGGGATTTGATCCATATAAAGTTAAGAAAAGTAAAAAATTAAGCGGTATAGCTATAGCAAAAGAAGCAATAGACCGGATTACAAAAAGTAGAGAGGAAGGAATTGATTCCCGGATGGAAAACATGCTGATGAAGATTCCTTTATTTGATAAAGTAATGAGTATAGTTGAAGATGCTGAAAAAACAAGTGATTTTATCATTTTTGTTCTTGTAAGCCCGCGAGATTACAAAGATGCAGTAAGGTATGCAGGAAATATTGCTGTAACTGTAGGAGATAGATTAAAATTAGATCATGCACCCCTTGTGGCCATAAGAAATGATCTTTTCACCAAACCCGGGTCTTTTGAGCTTAATATTATTTATTCTGATGAAGTAGGCGAAGAGTCAAAATATAATGTTAATATAACCATTAATGATCATGATTATGCCTTTGTTAAAAAAAACTCCAGAAATATAGCAAGTACTGTAGCTGCAAGAATTGGAACATGGAAGTTTCCAATTGTAGCTGTTAAACCAAGCATGCTCATGGAAAAACCTGGAGAATTTGAAATAGTTTTAGAAAAAGCAGAAAGTTAAAGACACATTCATCTTCTACTTAAGGAGGATTACACTAAATGGTCATGGATTATCTAATGAGAGCCCTTTTTGGATTTTTTGTTAAATCAAAGGTACTGAGCATAGGCACTAAATACTACCCCACCAATGACAGAGAGCGTGAATACGTGGAAATGCTTAATTACACCAAAACAATGCTCCTTGAAGTTGATCGAGCACATATAACAACCCATAACATTTTCCAAAACCTTGTAAAAGAGGTTGGAAGTGAAAATATTCCTGAAGGCAGAAAGTTCATAGAAATAAAGCCTGCAGAAAACAAAGTGGATGAATACGCTCTTCTAAGCAATATAATCATGGGAAGCGACCGGTACCTCTATATCGAAGTTTTCAAAAAGGATCCTGTTATCCGAGAATTTGTCAATATGATTAAAAAGGAAAAGGGTACTATTATCGAACAGAGTCAATCTGAAATAGTGGCCAGGCTTCTTTCAAAAAATGATGCAATAAGAGTTGCAATTGAATTAATAGGGCGGGGAATGGAAAAAAACATTCATGTAAGAGCCGCTGTTGGAATGACCGGTGCTGCAGCCATTGAAAGAGCAATAAACTTAAACAAACAGATTGGTGAAAGTGCAGGTGTGGGGTTTACCAAGCTTGGAGGCGAATTTGCAATAGTATTTTCATCGAAAATTAAAAAACCTGCTGGAACCCCTGCAGTTTACGATAATTACTTATTTATTGATATAATTGATTCTACAAAGTTTATAGAAGAAAATGGTCGTGACAAGCTCGTTGAGATAATGACTGGCATTAAAGACTTCATTGAAACAGAGTGCCATGGCAAAATTGAAGGTTACAGAGAAGGTGGTGATGATTTAGTTGCTAACCTGCCCACCAAAGACACTGCACTCAGGGCAGGGATTGATTCAGCATGGCATGCTTTAAATCACGGCGCAAGATTAAGGGCAGGTGTTGGGAAAAGCAGAAGAGAAGCTGGGGAAAGAGCTCAAATGGCAGATAACATTAAAGTTTGGAATAAAAGCCCGGTAATGGTATTTGATATTGCAGATGGAACTTATGCATACTACATGCCCTCTGAATTTACAAAAGCAGCCCTTGATTTTTTAATGAATAAAAAAGGGAAGGCATTTTTGATATTCATCTTTGTATTTGTAGCTACATTTGTTGGATGGAGCTCTGGGCACTGGGAATTTGGAATTATATCCATATTGTTAGCTCTTTTGTATGCAGTTGCAACATAAAATGAATGAATAAAATCATGTGTTGTTTTGGTTATAACATCACATTTATTAATAAAAACCCACAAATAATAATAGATGAGCATTATGAAGCCAGAAACTGAAGCAAAAGCAATTATTGCACTCATCATATCTTTAATAGCATTTGGATGTGGATCAGGTGCAGGAATAGTAATGGGTTTATCTCAAAACGACGCTTTAAACACCACAAAGATTAATAATACTTCGGAAGCTCAGGAATTTCCTCAAATTCAAACTACAAAAAATGTGAATACCCCTGCAGAATCTCAAACCACAACAGACCAGGATAACACAAATTCAGAGTCAGTTTACATAGAAAACAGGGAGCCCAGTGGTAACAGCACCACACAAAAACCAGATAATGATAATAACACTACTGAATAAAACCACTTATTTTGGAGACATCAAATGGAAATAATAAAAGGAGGAATCTGTGCTGTAGAGGGAGTTTTAGCTTCAGGATCACGAAAGGGGAAGTATGGAGTCACAGTCATATTCAGCAAGGAAAGCACTGCTTCTGCAGTGTTTACTTCAAACAGGGTGGTTGCAGCACCGGTTATTCTTACTAAAGAAGCTGTTAAAGACTGTAGAATATCGGCAATTGTGGCCAATAGCGGCAATGCCAATTGTTTTACAGGAAGAGAAGGCCTTGAAGATGGAAAATTAATGGCAAAAAAAGTTGCAGCTAAGTTAAATATTAAATTAGAAGATGTGGCTGTTGCATCAACAGGAATTATAGGCAGGAAAATGCCAATGGACATTATTGAGCCGTTAATAAATGAATCGATTGAAACACTTGAAAATTCACCTGAAGCTTCTTTTAAATCAGCTGAAGCGATAATGACCACAGATACTTATCCTAAAGAAATTTCAGTTCAGACCACTTTAGCTGATGGAAAGTTAGTTAAAATTGGAGGTATAATTAAAGGTTCAGGAATGATAGCTCCAAATATGGGCACCATGCTTTGTTTTATCACCACAGATGTTAATACATCAGGAGAGGATTTGAATAAAGCACTGAAAAGAGCTGTTAGTAAATCATTCAACATGGTTGTTGTTGACGGTGATGAAAGCACCAATGATACTGTTATACTCCTGTCTACTGGAAAATCTGGAAAAATAGACGAAAAATTTCAGGACGCACTGGATTTTGTCTGTATAGAACTTGCTAAAATGATGGCCAGGGATGGGGAAGGTGCCACAAAATACATGGAAGTCATGGTAAATGGTGCTGCATCAAAAGAAGATGCAAAAAGAGCTGCTAAGGCAGTGGCCAGTTCTTCACTTGTAAAAACAGCTCTTTTTGGCGCAGACCCCAATTGGGGACGAGTAGCAGCAGCAGCAGGTTATTCAGGAGCCAGGATAGATGAAAAGAAACTGGACATTACATTTGAGTCAGAAAATGAAACAGTTGAAATAGTAAAAAAAGGTTCAGTTATGGCTTCAGAAAAGTCTAAGGAGCTTGAAATTGCAGAAAAGATAATGAAAGAGGATGAAATAAAAATTATTGTAAATTTAAATCTTGGGAAGTATTCAGCCACAGCTTATGGATGTGATTTAAGCTGTGATTATGTGAGGATTAATTCTGAGTATTCAACATAACTGTTTCATTAACCAAAAAACTGACTAAATACTTTTAAGAGCATTGAACATACTATTTTTTAAATCAATGTGATAATTTATATAGGTATAAACTAATCTATATTTAAAACGGCGATAAGATGAAAACAGTTAATATTTTAATTGAAGCACTGCCTTACATTAAGAAATTTCACAAAAAAAAGATTCTGATAAAGTACGGCGGCCACGCTATGATAGATGAATGTGCTATGGAATCTACAGCAAGAGATACGGTTCTTTTAAAGTATGTGGGCATGGAACCAATTGTTGTCCACGGAGGAGGGCCTGAAATTTCAAGAGCAATGAATAAGATTGGTAAAGAGCCTGAATTTATTGAAGGACTCAGAATAACAGATAAAGAAACCATGGATATAGTTAAAATGGTCCTTGTAGGTAAAATAAACACTGAAATTGTCTCAAAAATATGTTTGCACGGCGGAAAAGGAGTTGGACTTTCTGGAAAAGACAGTCGCCTTATAGAAGCTTGCAAAAAAGCACCTCATGTAATAATAAATAATGAAACTGGTAAAGAGACAATGGTAGATTTAGGACTTGTAGGTGAGATTAAATCCATAAATCCTGACATAATCGATGTTTTAACAGATAGGGATTATATCCCCATCATTTCTCCTATTGGTGTTGATAATAATGGTGAAGCTTTAAATTTAAATGCAGACACTGTAGCAGGAGATATTGCTTCTAAAATGGATGCAGAAAAATTAATTATATTAACTGATGTTCCAGGAATCCTTGAAGACCCAAAAGATCCTGATTCTATTTTAAGAAGGATAGGGATTGATGAAATAGGAGATCTTATAAAAAACAGGACTATTACTGAGGGAATGCTTCCAAAAACCCTTACCTGCATAAAAGCTATAGAAGACGGCGTTTCATCAGCACATATAATTGATGGAAGGATAGAACATTCAATATTACTTGAAATATTCACTAAAAAGGGAATAGGAACAATGATCACGTCATAAAACTTATTATTTAAGACATATACCGATACGTTAAGCGCTTATCTATCAAAATCTAAAAAAGATTTCTACAGAGCCAATATTTTTTCATTTTTTCAATATAAATCTAAGTAATTCATAAAATTTTTACGCCGGAAAGCTTTATTTGATGAATAATAAAGATGAAAACTTGTTTGATGCCAAATAATTCTTTAAATAAGAATCCATTAAATTTCATTGCATAATTTATTTTTATTCTTTATTAAATATGAAATCCAAGTAAAAACATTTATATACCGTCAGGATCATTCTTTTTATCATGATTATTCATGTTGATGTTGTTACAATCTTAAGTTATACTCTTGCAGTATTATCCGCAATTATTGTAGGATTTATTGTAAGGCTTCCTTTACTTCCTGAAAGACCAATCAGGCATTCATTTACTATCAGCATAGTTTTCCCAACAACTGTGGTTGCGCTTGGACTGTCTGCAATGATTTTTGAGCTTGGATGGGGGGGAATAATAGTTGGAATAGTAACTGGAGTTTTATCTGCGTTAATATCCAGATATTTGCTTGAAAAGATCCTTCCAAAACCTACAGAGCCAGTTGAAGGTGAATCTTAATGAACGAAATAATAGGAATCATAATTGCTGCAGTTTTATCCTGGTTGAACTTCGTGCTTATAGATACATGGATGGGGCTTCCTGAAAAACCAGGTGTTAAGGGTGCAGATGTAATTGGAAGAAGTGTAAAAAAAAGAGGCGGAGATTTATCGGGTGGATTCTTCCAGGGTAATATTGTATGCTCTCCAGATGCTTCAGCAGGCACAATTCTTGGGGCTATAGCATGTTATACTATTGGGATCCCTGCAGGAGGATTTATAGCAGCTTTACTTGTATTTATCGGTAACAGGCTTTGCGCAGACCCGGGATATGCAGGAACAACTGGTGCACTTTCAATAATGGTTATTATAGCACTGGCATCATTTATTGGGATTCCTCCAGAACAATTTATTGTGGGTATGCTTCTTGCAATAGTCACTATTCAGGGTCTTGATCACCCCAGAGCATCCAGATTACTTGGAAAAATCGCGAAAAAAATGGGAAGATACACAGAATTAACTTAAACATTAAACTTAAATGATTAAAGAGATAAACCATTTATATTCATTTATATCAAAAAGGTAGATAAAGATGTTAATTGAGATTACAGGTATTATAGTTGTACTCATGGCTCTTAGAGCGTTAATTGCCCAAGATAGGGGTGAAAGAATGCTCTATCTAAACGCATTAAGTTTTGGGATGTCTGCACTGATTGCACTTTACATACAGACACCTTTCGGAGCTATAATTGCAATAACCTTTTTTGTAGCTTCCACTGTAAGTTCAAACGCAATAGCATATTCAATTGGAAGGATAGGGGAGGAAATACTGATAAAGTAAAAATAGGTGGAATAATGGCTATAGACTTCATTAATATATCAACAGTTTCAGCTGCAGTTTCTTTAATTGGAGCTGCAGGTATAATATTACTTCCAAAGCCAGTTGATAAAGTGATAATGTTTGCAATGCTTCAGGGAGGTTTTATAGGGATGATAGTGGCTGGAAAATACCTTGATGTTGCTATGGCTGCTGCATTATTCGATCCAATATCAACTGTAATCCTTTTAATTGCAATTATTAAAATTAACGATGTGAGAAAAGAAAAATTAAAAGCCCGGGAGGAATTGAACATTGCTTGATTATTATGTGTGGTTCTATACAGGATGTATACTAACCATATTTGGAAGTATTGCTACTGTAATCGGTCCGGGGGTTAAAGATCCGGTCGTACGGACTTTAAACACTGAAGTTGCTGCTGTTGGAGTTTCAATGATATTTTTAACATACAACCATACCATTGCACTTATCACTTTTATTGCCTCAACCACAATAATTACCATGATACTTTTAAGAGCTATTGTAAGGCTTGAAGAAATGGGGGCAAAGGTATGAGGAGTTTTGGAAGGATTTTAAATGATTTAGCTAACCCTGGTAACATTCCAAGACTTTTCTCACTGGCACTTGGAATTGTACTTTTAGCAGGGTTACTGGTTCCCTTTGCCTTAAACGATCATCAGCTTTATCCAAGACCAGAACCACAGTACCAGATCAATGCAGGTGATCCTCTGGCGCCTTATAACCGGGGGGGAGAAGTAATTGCAGAATGGGGTCTTGATGGCAATTTTCTCTTAGAACCGGGTATAGTCACAGCCCAGTATCCTGAAAACGCTCCGGCAATAGGTAAAGTTACCGGTTATCTATCTCCAATGGCCATAAGCGTTAAAGATACTACTCTTTACTTTGGTACTTCAATCTATTCATCCCCTGGTGGTTTAATAGATGAGATACTGTATTATACAAGGGGTTTTGACACAATTCTTGAATCAACCATTCTTATGATGGCATTTGTAATTGCTTCATGGGTTGCACTTCACTTTACAATGAAAAGGGAGGAAGAGGAATGACTGGCGCCGAAATCCTGGTTCCAAATGTTGTTTCTCCTACTGTAGTTGCAATTTACGGGCCTGCAGTTGTTGTGGGTTTATTAACAGGTTTTATAGCACTTCTGGGAATAGCATTTAAAAAAGGTGATTTAACTGCTTTAATTCTTACAGATATTGTAGGATTGGCCATGTTAATCATTGTTGCTGCTGTTGCAACTGATTTAGCAGAAGCATTAATACTTCCAGGACTTGTGGTTGAACTGGCTGAAATCCTGGCTATTTCTGAAATTCTCATGAGCAGGGAAATGAAAAAAAATGGAAAAAATGTGGAATTAATCCCACTCCCATTATCAATGAACATGGAAATTCTGGAAACTGCACCAGCTTTCCTTGCAATAATACTTATAGCTTATGGAGCTTTCCTTACAGGTTTTACTGGTGGAGCAGTTGCAGGGGTGGGCATACTGTTCTATGTACTATCAAAAACCATAAGAGGAGTTCCTTCCAATATATGGGAGGGCGTTGCAGGAGTATCAGGTGTAGCCTGGACTTTATGGCTTGTAGGATTCCTGATATTCTTCGTAGCTCCTCAAATATGGTTATTAGGTTTGTTCATGTCATCAATTGGAATACTGATAAAAGTGGCATCTAAAGCAGGGCTCATAGGTGTTATGGGTAGAGAAGAGTTCAAAAGAGAAAAATGATAAATAATCTGGAGTAAATACAATGGATATAGCAACTTTAAGCGGACAGATATTCGGTTACATACCTCTTGGAGATATTGTACTGTACTTTACCCCCTTTAATCTGTTTTTATTTGGCAGTGCACTTCTATTTACAATCCTTATAGCTTTAAGTAATACTGAAACCCAGGTTGAAGCCAGATTCGGTACTCTGCAGGATAGAGAAGTAAAGGTAGACAAAGCTGAATTTAAAATAAGGAGATTTCTGGCAATAGTATGCGGCCTTGCAACTGCAGGGGCTATGATAACAGGGGATCTATTTAATTTCACACTGTTTGTTGCATTAATTGGTATTGTAAATATTGGTTTAGTTGGAGCTGTAAAAATGGTAGATGTTCTGGATTCAGCATTCCAGTATGGTATAATTGCAATGATTGCATCACTTCCCTTATTTGGGGGTGCAGCCACAGTACTTGCAGCAACAGGAACATTAAGTCTGCTGGAATTATCAAATAGTGCGGTTACACCAATGGTCAGTTTTGCATCACTATTACTTATAATGGGTATTGCTGGTGAAACTGGTATGGCACCATTTTATGCAGCAAAAGCGGAAATGTTTAGAACACCCGGTTCACCGTTTCTGGTTATAATACATTTAAGTTCATTACTTGTAATTGTAAGGGCAATTGAAGTATTGCTTATAATCAACAAACCATTTTAAAGGAAGTATCAGGTGAAAAAATGGATAAAAAGAGTACAATCAGTTTATCAGTATTTATAATTTCTGTATCATTCATAGTTTATGCTTTAATATTTAATCCTCCTGAATGGATGGTAATTGGAATTTCAATTGCATTTATTCCGCTTAGCATACTTTCATTTGGACTATTAATCATGGCAAGGGCTGGAAAAGAAGAGGAAGAAGATAGAAGGAGAGAGCCCTTCATTGGATACTAAAATCAAAACGGTGATCAAATGAATTTAATGGCAGATATTCTGTTAAACGTTCTTATAGCTTTCCTTGTTGGAAGCTTACTCCTTGGATTGTACAGAAAGGTGGTGGCACGTGTTCAGACAAGGCCAGGGCCGCCAATAATCCAGTACCTCTTACATTTACTCAAGTTTTACATTAAAGAGTCTTCATTCCCTAAAACAGCCGCAATGCCATTTTATATTGGAATAGCGAGCATTCTTATGGTTATATGGGTAAGTGCAGTTATAGTGGGCCCTGTAACTCAGGGGTCTCTTTTAATAATCTTTGGTATCTATGCTATTCATAAAATAGTAGAGCACAACGCAGGATCATCATCTGGCTCACCTTACGGTAAATTAAGCTGTGTTAGGGCAGTTTATTCGGCAGCTGCAGAAGTACCGCTCTTTGCAGTGCTTGTAATAATCTATCTTAAAACTGGAACAATGCTAATCAGCGATATTGTAAATTATCAGGCTATTAATGGACCTTTATTGTACACTATACCATTAGCTGCCCTTATGTATCTTGTATTAATAATATCCAAGGCACAGTACACGCCATTTTCAATAACTAAAGGCAAAGATATAGTATCCGGATACGAAACTGAGCATTTTGGACTGCTTCGTGGATATCTTATGATATCTGAGTCCATAGTATGGTACATGCTGCTCTGGATTTTCTTAACTGTATTCCTTGGGCCCATCAGCCCGATTTTATATATCATTGGAATGGTTGGAATCACGGTTGGAGTTGCGTTTATAAGTGCTACCACACCACTTTTAAATCCCAATCATTCTGTGGTTCTGCAGATCCTGTTTGCAGTTACTGGAATTGCAGGTTCTATTTTACTCTTAAACATACTTTAAAAAGGAATGAATTCAAAGGAGAATAAAGGATGAAAAAAGAACAGGATACACTCTTCCTAATGGCCCTTGTAGGGGTAGGGGCTGTAATAATGAGCGGACTTGCTGTATTCAAACAGTGGACTATCGTATTCCCATTAACTATTGCGGCGGTATTTTTAGCATTTCTGCTGATATACCAGAATAGAAGCAAATTTATTCATGTTTCAGAGAATCTTGAAAACTATGCATTTATTACAGCACTCATATCATTTATAGCAGCATTTATACTGCTTTATAGACCAGCGTAATTGGTGATAGGATGTTTCCAACAATTTATTTAGCGTATATACTTTCATTTATAATAGGAATGATTACAGGGCTTTTACTTAGTTATAAAAAGTATACTGAACCCTTTGTAAGCAAAAACATTGATCTTGCTGCGTTAGCGATTTCCATAATAGGATGGTTTTTGTTTTTAAACAGTCCATTTATTATGTTTATTCCACAATACATTTCAATTACAGCAGGTTTGTTTCTTGTAGCTGTTGTGCTTGGAATGAGGCCAGGGTATGGTAGATATGAACTGGCAGTTGGGTTTATAGTATCTGGTTTAATCTGGATTGCAGGGATGGTTCTTTTATGAAAGCTGATGATTTATCATTGATGAAACTTCTAAAAGGAAGAATATTAAAAAGTTACAGGTGGCAGGAAGATATCATAAAACCCTTCTCTAAAGAGATGGGTATCCAGGAAGAGACACTTGAGGAAATATTAATAAAGAGACTGGATATGTCCAGCCTTGAAGCACTTCACCCCCGCTTTGAATCATCGAAGTTCAGTTGTATACGTGATAAAATACATGCAGACCTGCAAATTTGCTGGCTTTCTGATGTAATGGAGATTATATCTCCAGAGTATGCTGATGCAATAAAAAATAAAATTGCAAAAGAAGTTATAGAAGGAAAAGATTATGAAGATGCCATCAGGGATGGTAAAAAGGAATTAATTGAATATCTTATGAGGTAAGGAAATGTTAGATACAGTTAAAAGTATCATAAGAAAAAGCTCAATTCACGCATGTCTCCTTAATACTGGAGGATGCAACGGTTGCGACATAGAAATCGTTGCACTTTTATCACCCCGTTATGATTTAGAACAGTATGGAATTTACTTCCATAATAATCCCAGAGAAGCCGATGTAATACTGGTTACAGGGCCTGTTGCAGAACAGTGGAAGGAAAATCTGGAAAGAGTTTATTCAAAAATACCAAACCCTAAAATAGTGGTTGCAATAGGGGCATGTCCTCTTTCAGGACATATTTACAATCAGGAAGGCAGTGGTATTTACCCTCCTCTTAATGAATTCATCCCTGTAGATGCAGAAGTTCCTGGATGCCCGCCAAGGCCATCTGAAATATTACAGGCCCTTCTATCTGTTGGCCCTGATGCAATAGCAGCTAAAGGGAGGCAAAAAGAATGATAGTTCCAGTAGGACCAGTTCACCCTGCTTTAAAAGAGCCTTTACGTTTAAAACTTCATACAAGAGGAGAAAAAGTAATCGATGCTGAAATAGATTATGGTTATGTCTATAGAGGCATTGAAAAGATAATGGAAGGAAAAACCTGGCAAAAATCGGTTTATTTAGCTGAAAGAGTCTGTGGTATTTGCTCTTATATTCACACACAGACATTCACAGAAACATTTGAAAAAATTGCAGATGAAGAAGCTCCACTGCGTGCACAATTTCTAAGAGTTATTTCCAACGAACTGGACAGACTTCAAAGCCATTTGCTTGCAAACTCCACCTACTTCAATGTTATTGAACATGAAACACTTTTCATGTACATGCTTTCATTAAGAGAAAAGGTAATGGATGCCATTGAACTTTTAACCGGTAACAGGGTGCACATGGCATGGAATGTGGTTGGTGGAGTGAGATTAGATGCCAGAGAAATTCATTTAAACAGCATATTGAAAATAATGGATGACCTGGAATCCAATTACACTAAATATGCTCATATGTACGAAAGCGGTCCCTTATTAGGTCTAAGATCTAAAGATGTGGGCAAAATGAGCAGAGAACAATCAATCAGGGCAAGGGCAGTAGGTCCAATTGCCAGGGCTTCGTCAATAACAGAAGATTTAAGAACAGTTAAGCCTGTTTACAGAGACCATTTTGATTTCAAGGTAATCTGGCGTGATGAAGGAGATAACTTCGCCAGAAACATGAACCGTTTCGATGAAATAAAGGAGTCTATAAAAATCATCAGACAGGCTATAGAAAACCTCCCTGAAGGAAAGGTAAGAAAAAGAATAGACATACCTGCAGGATACGCTGACAACCGAAATGAAGCTCCCCGTGGAGAAGTAGCCTACATGATAGAGACAAACGGTAATTTAATAAAGAACATTTCTATAAGGACTCCAAGTATAATGAACATCGATGCATGTGCTAAATACATGTTTAAGGACGTTGCAACAGTTGCAGATGCAATAGCAACATACGCAAGTGTTGATCCATGTATTGCATGTACAGAACGTGTTGTAATTGTTGATGAAAAATCAGGTAAAACCTGTGAATTTGATGGAATAGGGAATGTAAAGTTGTAAAAAGATGGTGTTATGTCTTCAGTAATATGGTATTTATATGAATTTGCAAGAAAGGGATGGATTGAAAACTTTGCAGGTGCTGCAACAAATCCTGAAATAGTAGAAACGCCTGATAGATTTAGAGATTTTCCTGAAGTAATAAGAGAACTCTGTATTGCCTGTGGTGCGTGTACAGCAGCTTGTCCTTCTCCGGCAGCTATTAAACTTGTTAGAACTAAGGATAAGGACTCTGAAAATGGAGAAGGTATAACCTATCCTGTAATTAACACAGATGCATGCATAAGATGCGGATTCTGTGCAGAAGTATGTCCAACAGACCCTAAAACACTTAGAACAGGTGAAAGCCATTTAATCAGGGAAGAATTTACCATATTACCTGCAGAAAAAATGTTTGTAATTGACGATTACCTCTGTATACGCTGTAAAAAATGCATAAAGGCATGTAAAGTAGAGGGCGCCATAATTGAAGAAGATGGCAGGCTCATGATAGACCAGTCCAGGTGCGTTGCCTGTGAAGAATGTGCAAAAACATGCCCTGTTAAGGGTGCGGTTAAAGGGATTTACATTTCAAATGTGGAGGGACAGAAAGATGTGATTAACATGGTTGTCCACGCCCTGGAAGACTTTATAGAGGCACGACAGGATGATTTAAGGAAGTTATCACCTGAAGAGGTTGTTAAACTGGAGTTTCCTGCTACCCGAATTATGGAACAGGCCAGAGAAATCCTGTTAGATGAAGATATTGCCAGAAATATTATTGAAAGAGTAACAGATAGACTGAAACTTAGAATTATTACCTGGGACGATTCCAAGTGTAAACAGTGCAGATTATGTGTTGATGAATGTCCTACAGGTGCTATCAGTTATGATGAAGAAAAAGGTGTTGTTAGAGATTCTAATAAATGTCTCAGGTGCACCACATGTTACCAGACATGTCCATTTGGTGTTGCAGGCTTTTATATTGCAAGATTTTTGCTTACAGAAACTGAATTAAAGGAAGAAAACATTCTTGTAACAGTAAAACCATCACTATTACCTGTATAGGGGGATGATTAAAATTCCGGAAACTAAAACTGATAAAAAGTCATATAAACCGCTCAGGGAAGTTGAAGTGGCCTATGAGATAGATGCATCTAAATGCGAACAGTGTATAGCGAGGCCGTGTCTTCAGGTTTGCCCTGTGGAAGCTGTGCATGAAATACCCCCAGATAAACATATAGAAATTGATGATAAGTGTTTTGGGTGTGTACTTTGCAGAGAAGCATGTCCCTATGATGCTATAAAAATGGAGACAACATTAGCAGAAGCTGTAAGGGAAAACATACCTAATATTAACCCAAAATTATGTAGAAGATGTGGTGCATGCGTAGATGCATGCAGAACAGGTGCTGTTCACCTCATATCTTCAGGTAAAGAAGAGGCACACAGCGTTATAGACGAAGAAAAATGTGTTAAGTGTGGTTACTGTGCTCGTGTGTGTCCTACAGAGGCTATAAAATTTGGTGAGATTTTACCAAGGTCTGTAGCTGGTGGAAAAGCAATAGTTGTTGACCAGGAGGATTGTGTTGGCTGCATGATCTGTAGAAGAGTCTGCCCATCTAAAGGAGCAATAAATGTGGGTAAAGTGAGTAAACTACCATATATTGACCCATCATATTGTGCAAGATGCGAGGAATGTATGGATGTCTGCCCATCGGCTGCAATTAAATATACATCAAGAAAAAAAGCTTATGAAAGCTTTGGTAAAATTAAAACAATGGAAATTGTATCGGAAATTCTTGAAAAAGAAACAAAAAGGCTTGCAAGTGATGCAGGAAAAGTTGAAAGCATTTTAAATAGAATTTCACTTGATTTAAGCTATGGAAATACTGACGACGAATTTGAAATTGATGTAACCGACAGGATAAAAGCAGACATAGAATCTGCTGTGGATGGAGATCTGGACATTGAAGATCTAAGAGATATTGTTAAAGCCACTTCTCCAAAAAGAGACGTAATTGTTATTGAGGAAAGCTGTATTGGATGTACCTTATGCATGAATATATGTCCAACAAGCGCCATTGAACTTGAAAAGCCGTCTCCAGTGCATATTGGGGATGAATGCGTTTACTGTGGTAGATGTATTGAAGCATGTCCATTTGAAGCTATTTCCTTAAAAGAAGAATATTTTGAAGCCAGAAACGGCAGGATATTTTATGTAAGAAAGGGTGTGGAAGGCCCAAGAACTGGAGAGGTTACTATTGATAACGAATCCTGTCAACTGTGTGAAGTGTGCGTAAATAAATGCCCTGCAGATGCAATGAGCATAGAAGATAACAGAGTAGTTGTGGATAGGGAAAAGTGTATATTATGCAGTGCATGTGAAGTAATATGTCCTCTAAATGCAGTGAGATTAAAAACCTAAAAAAGGAGGGGAGGTGAATTGAGCAAAAAGGTGTTTATTTCTGATTGTGAAGGCCCCATATCTATAAATGACAATGCATTTGAGCTTGCAGGTCATTTTATTGAAGATGGAGAAAAATTTTTTACTGTGGTTAGTAAATATGATGATATTTTAGTTGAAAATAAAAGAGAGGGATATTATGCAGGAGGAACTTTGAAATTGATCGTCCCTTTCCTGAAAGCTTATGGTGCCACAAATGAAAATATAATAGAATTTTCAGCTAAGAACGTGCACCTTGTTCCTGGAGCAAAGGAGATGCTGAGTTTTGTAAATAGCATCATGCCCTCCTTTATAGTAAGTACCAGTTATAAACAGTATATTCAAGTCCTGTGTGATTTAACAAGCTTTCCATTTGAAAATACATATTTTACTTCGCTGGATATGGTAGACGAATATTCAGTTAGTGGAGAAGAAAAGCAAAAGCTCATGGAATTTAGAAAAATCATCATTGAAAACCCTGATTTTGAAATACTGGATAAGATATTCTGGGATGAAATATTAAAATTGTCTCTTTATGAAATAATGAAAAATGTAAATCCAGTTGGTGGGGAAGGGAAAAAAGAAGCAGTACTGGATATTGTAAATAAATATGGGTTTAAAGAATCAGATATAATGTATGTTGGAGATAGTATAACAGACGTTGAACCTTTAAAATTTGTAAAAGAGAGCGGTGGACTTGCAATATCATTTAATGGAAATGAATATGCAGTTATGTCGGCAGAAATTGCAGTTATGGCCGATAATACAGTTATTACATCAATTATAGCAGATTTATTTAATAAGTTTGGGAAAATTGAGGTTATTAATTTCATCGAATCATATATGGATAATCCTGAGGATGCTCTTAATAAATATACAGTAAATAAGGAACTTAAAGAAATGATAAAGCAGGTAAATCTCCCTAAAATTGCAGTGATAACCGGTGAAAATTATGAAAGAGTGGTAAATGAAAGTAAAACCTTCAGAAATATTGTAAGGGGAGAAGCAATAGGCGCTCTTGGATGATGATAAAATGGTTGAAATAGAAAATACATACTGTGAAGCTTTTGATGGAATATGCTGCCGGGTAATTATAACTGCCCATGATAAAGAAACACTTCAAAGAGCAGCTTATGATGCCACATCAACCCCTGGGACTGTAATAGGGCGTGTTGAAGGAGGTATTGAAGGATGGCTGGATAAAGATGAAACTCCTGATCATAGAAATGGAGCTATACTCCAATTCTGGTATGGAAAGGAGGATATAGAAAAGTTCAAAGTTGAATTGTCCTACAGAATAAGACAGGATATTCTTGTTAAACCATTTACAGCTCTTTTCGATGCTTCAGTTGATCCGGCAGGTAAAATTGACATGATGAGAAATGTAGGGCACTGCGGCGACGGTTATGAATGGACTGAAAAAAAATACGGGCGTGAAATGATAATTGTACCCATTGCCATACCCGATTTTAAGATAGAAAGCACAGTTGGATACATGAGGGGGATCATGGGCGCGAATTTCTGGTACATGGCAAGCAGCAGGGAAGCAGTTATGGAAGCCGGTAAAAAAGCACTTGATGCCATAGGTAAGATAGAAGGTGCTATAGCCCCATTTGATATATGTTCTGCTGCCTCCAAACCTGAAACTAACTACCCATGGATAGGCCCCACTACAAATCATCCATACTGTCCCTCCCTTAAAGAAAAGCTTGATAAGGAATCTAAAGTTCCAGATAATGTTAAATACATTCCTGAAATTGTGATAAATGGCCTTAACATTGATACAGTGAAAAAAGCTATGAAAGCAGGGATTGAAGCTTTAAGTGATGTTGAAGGGGTGGTTAAAGTTTCTGCAGGAAACTACGGTGGCCAACTGGGTGATCATAAAATCTATCTAAAGGATTTATAGTATTAGAGGTTTTAAATGAAAAAACTGGATGTTGTAGGGTTTGGAGCATTAAATGTAGACAGGCTGTATAATGTTAACAAAATAGCTCATGAAGATGAAGAAGCATTCATAACAGATTTTAATCAATCCTGCGGCGGGTCTGCTGCAAATACGATTACTGGACTTTCAAGACTTCAGATTAAAACAGGATTTACAGGTAAAGTAGCAGATGATAATGATGGAAGTCTTTTACTTGAAAATCTTCAAAAAGAAGGTGTAAATACTGATGGAGTTATTATCAGTCCCGGTGGAAGAAGTGGAAACGTTACTGGATTTGTGGATAGGTCTGGTCAAAGGGCACTGTATGTAGATCCGGGAGTAAATGATCTGATTGAATACAGTGAACTTGAAATAGAATATATAAACAGTTCAAGGATTTTGCATTTAACCTCATTTGTTGGAGATTCATACAGGGCACAGGAAAACGTTTTAAAAGAAATTGACGACGATGTCGTTGTAAGTCTTGACCCTGGAAGGATTTATGCAGAAAGGGGCTGGAGTTTCCTTAAAAATATTTTAAAGAGAACAGATATTATCCTTATTAATGAAGAAGAATTGAAACATTTAACCGAAGAGAAAACACTTAATGAAGGAGTAGAATTCCTGTTGAATCAGGAGATAGGAAATGTGGTAATTAAAAGAGGAGATAAAGGAGCTTATATAACTAATGGAAATGAATGTTATGATCTGAAGCCTTTTAAAGTTAAATGCATAGATACAACAGGTGCAGGAGATGCATTTAATGCCGGATTTTTATACGGCTTCCTTAAAAATAAAGATATCAATGAATCAGGAAAAATAGGAAACTTTGTAGCTTCATGCTGTATAATGGAGCGAGGGGCAGTAAAGGGATTACCAGATCTATCAAAAATTGAAAAGTTTTGATCAACCTTTTTTAAAAGGTTGATTACCAGATCTATCAAAAATTGAAAAAATATTCTACCTGAAGGTGTAATTATGGATATAACGTTTAAAAAGGACAAAAAAGTGCTGAAAGATGAGGTCATCCGTAAATCAATGGATTTAGAAGAGAGCGAAAAAGCAGAAATTGAAGAATGTGAACTGGAAGGTAAATTTATTACCATCTCCCCAACATGCATAAGATGCAATTTATGTGCTGAAGAATGTCCTGTAGGGGCCATATCTGAAGCAAAAGCAGGTAAACCTGCTAAAGTACTTGAAAACTGTGTTAAATGTGAAATTTGTGCACAGACCTGTCCTGTTGGGAGCATACATGTCCTACAAACCATATCTTCTGTAAATGAAGAAGATGTGAAATACCGTTTAAGAGATCTAAAAATCCCCCACAGAAAGCTGAAAATGAAAAGTATCAGTGTAGATAAAGAAAAATGTGACTCCTGCGCAATGTGTGTTAAATTTTGCCCTACAGGTGCCATAAAAATTGAAGGGGAAACTGCAGTTATTGATACTGGTGCCTGTGTTGGTTGTGGTGCCTGTGTCAATGTATGTCCAGAAGGTGCAGTAACACTTGAAAGAGAGTTAGGTCCTGTAATAAAAACTAAAAGACTTGATATTGACCGGGAAGCATGTGTTTCCTGCGAGATATGTGAAGAAAACTGTCCTGTAGAAGCAATTAAACTTGAAGATGATGAAATAGTATTTTTAGAGGATAAATGTATTTTATGTGAAGTATGTTCGAATAAATGTCCTGTAGGTGCATTAAAACTTGAGAGGATATCATGAAAGTTAAAGAAATAATGGATAAGGAATATATATATGCGTTTCCAGATCAAGACATTGTAGAAGTGTCTTTGATGATGGAGAAGAAAAAGAAGTTCACAACGCCTGTTGTAGACAATGATAAACGCATGGTAGGATGGATTACTTCTCTTGATGTTACCAGGGGATTAAGGGAAGGTCATAAAAAGGTATCAGATATTATGCATTCCAAAGATGACATTGTCCATGTCCATGAAGATGATCCTGCAAGATTAGCTGTTTTAGAAACTTCTAAACATAAAGTAGTTAGTATCCCTGTTCTGGATGATAATGATGTTGTTGCTGGAGTTGTAAGAACGTTTGACATTGTAAAAACATTATCACATCTTTATGAGATTAAAGTTTACAGGATATTTGAAGCTATGGCAGAAGAACTTAAAGGAGTTAGCTGGGATGAACTCATGGAAGCCGGTGCAGTTATTACAAGACGAAGAACCGGAAAAAGGATAAATCCTGAAGAATATGAGAAATTGATCAGAGAATCAACATTTGGCGAAGCTATATGGGCAACGGGCGGCCTTGAAAAGTTCTTTGCAGGCCTTATAGCCATGGGTGAACTTGTAATTGCAAGAAAAGTGACAAGGGCAAGGAAGTAAATCTGGCTTAAAACAAGGTATCAATATCTAACTTTGATAATTAAATTCTGTATTAAATCCTTAATTTTTAAAATTGTTAAAATAAAATAGAAAGGGGAAGGATTATTTTAATTCCCCTTTACAATTTACCACAAATAATCAAATAGTTTGGCTTTTGATTTAGATTTGGATTTTGCTTTTGCTGTTGCATCTGCATCTGCATCTGCTTTTGCTTTTGCAATGTTAAAGTTAACATTGTTGTTAGTTGCAGTAGCTGTGTTATAGTTTTCGTTTACAGCCACGTTAGTGTTTGTGTTACTGCTTGATGCATCTACATTTACATACTGTATTCCTACCTGACCCTGTGCTTGCTGCTGTTTTGGGCTCAGGATGTCCCCTATTGATACTGCTGAAGCTGCTCCACTTAATGCTATTGCCATAGCAAATACAAGTAAAAACACTCCGATTTGCTTCTTCATACTATTTCACCTCCGTGTTATGCACACACCAATTGTATGCACAACTATTTATTTAGTATTACTGTAATAAAAAGTTTTCTATTATTATTACTATGGGGGGGAGGTAATTAAATACATTAAACGCACACCTAAAATTAAGAGACATAAATAAACTCATTGAAACCATGTAAAAATACCACCTCATTAAATAAGAGAGCTTAAAACAAACGCACAGCCCAAATAGTTCTAATAAGCATAGTCCAGTCTAAAATCAGAAAAACTGAAGTTAAAATTAAGCCTTTTAATTGTTTAAAATAAAAAGGGGAGGGATTATTTTAAGTATTCCCCTTTAACAAATAATCAAATAATTTGGCTTTTGATTTGGATTTTGCTTTTGCTGTTGCATTTGCTTTTGCATCTGCAGTACTGTAAGATGAAGCTATATTAAAGTTAGCATTGTTGTTAGTTGCAGTAGCTGTGTTCTCATTATAGTTTACAGCCACGTTAGTGTTTGTGTTACTGCTTGATGCATCTACATTTACATACTGTACACCTAACTGGCCCTGGTATTGCTGCTGTTTTGGGCTCAGGATGTCCCCTATTGTTGTTTGAGCTGAAGCTGCTCCACTTAATGCTATTGCCATAGCAAATACAAGTAAAAACACTCCGATTTGCTTCTTCATACTATTTCACCTCCGTGTTATGCACACACCAATTGTATGCACAACTTCTTTTTTAGTATTACTATAATAAAAAGTTTTCTGTTATTATTACTAAGGAGGAGGAACACATAATAAATGCATTAAACGCACATATAAAATTAGTTTAAAATAAAAAGGAAGGAGATTATTTTGATTCCCCTTTTACAATTTAAAACAATTTATCAAATAGTTTGGCTTTTGATTTAGATTTGGATTTTGCTTTTGCTGTTGCATCTGCATCTGCATCGGCTTTTGCTTTTGCAATGTTAAAGTTAGCATTGTTGTTAGTTGCAGTAGCTGTGTTCTCATTATAGTTTACAGCTTCGTTACAGTTAGTATTTTGGCTTGATGCATTTACATTTACATACTGTATTCCTAACTGGCCCTGTGCCTGCTGCTGTTTTGGGCTTAAGATGTCTCCTATTGATACTGCTGAAGCTGCTCCACTTAATGCTATTGCCATAGCAAATACAAGTAAAAACACTCCGATTTGTTTCTTCATATTATTTCACCTCCGTGTTATGCACATCCAATTGTATGCACAACTATTTATTTAGTATTACTGTAATAAAAAGTTTTCTATTATTATTACAGTGAGGATAGCTTAATCTAAGAATATATAAAGAATATATAAAAAAAATATTAAAAATCAGAGATGGTTTTTGCAGTTACGAATGCAATTTGTAAACATCGAAAATTTACAATTTTTGAAAGTCCTGCAGGCCCCTCCTGTAATTTACTGGTTTGAAATAGATTAAGATTCAGCAGGAATTGTAAAGTAGAACCTGGAGCCTATTTCTGGCTCAGATTCAACCCATATACGTCCACCATGGCGCTCAACTATTTTTTTGCTAATTGAAAGGCCAATACCCGCTCCATCGTATCCATTTTCTGGATTTAACTTTTTAAATATGTTAAAAACTTTTTTAAGGTCCTTTTCTTCAATGCCAATACCATTGTCCTCTACCTGGAACACATACTCACTGTTTTCTTCATCTAAATATGCTGAAATGTGAATTTGAAGATTTTTTTGAGGATTTTTAAAGTTAACCGCATTTTTTAAAAGGTTCTGGAATAGCTGCAGGATCTGACCTGAATCTGCCATTATTTTAGGCAGGTCATCATGTGTGATTTTAGCTCTATACCCCTCAAGAGAGGCATTGAGATTAGAGATAGCATAATCGAGAATTTCTTCAGTTTCAGTTAATTTAAATTCTTTCCCGCGTGATTCTACTCTTGAGTATTCTAAAAGACCTACAATCTTTTTATTTAAACTGTTTACTGCTTCTAAAGCGTAATCTATAAATTCATCAGTATCTTCATCGATTTTCCCCCGGTAACGTTTTGCTAAAATATTATTGAAGATTTTAATAGCCATCACAGGCTCCTGTAATTTGTAAGCTGCTGTTTCTGCAAATTTATCCAGTTCTTCATTTGCTTTTATTAAATCATTTAGTTGTTTAAGCAGTTCTTCATTTAATTCTTGAAGATCTTCTTTGAGTATTTTCAATTCTGATATTTCATGATTCAAATTTTCAATTTCTGATTTTTGGGTTATAACAATTTCTGAAGACTTAGAACCTGTTTTTTCTAATTCTATGATTTCCTGATTTAAATTTTCAATTTCTAATTCTCTTTTTGAAATAATTTCTTCTTTTTCACTGGCATCATTTTCTAATTCAGTAATACGATGATTTAAATGGTTTATTTCAGATAACTTGTTGGATAAAATACGTTCGGAATTATTACGAGCTTTTTTTAATTCTAATACCTGTCTGTATAATTTTTCTATTTCAGGATTTTGAGCATTAATTATTTCTTTAAAACCTTCATTTGCCTTTTCAAGCTCTTCAATCTTTCTATTTAATTCAACCAATTCCAGTTCTCTTTCTTTTTCTGTTTCAAGATTTTCAACTAAAATTTCGGATGCACGCTTTTCAACCATTTCGTCAATGAAATCACTCTGTTCTTTTTGAATTTCTTCTTCGCTACGTTTATATTCTGTAACATCAGTTAAACTTAATATTATTGAACTAACTTCTCCACTATCATCTTTTACAGGCTGTATGGCCCAATCCCAGAAGCTTATACCTGATATTGGATGATTCAAAGGTTTAGAATATGCAAAATATGGTTCCCCAGTTTCTGTCACATTTTTAAAAATTGATTCATCTCCTTCTGGATATAATTCAAAGTGGTTTTTACCGACAAAAAAATCAGGAGTCTTATTGTGTTTTTCTGCGTAAGCCCTGTTAACTTTTATAAAATTAAAATTGTTGTCCATGTATGCTATCAAAAAATGAGTGTTGTTAAAAATGGTCTCAAACATTTTTCCATTCTCTACTTTATCATTTATTGGGTTCATGGTTCCTCCAGCTTAAATAAAGCAAAATAATAATTTCAATCTAATAATAAATTGATCTTATACTATATATAAATTTATAAATTTTTGGGGGCTGTAAGCTACAGGGTGCTGGATGCAACATTAATTTTTTGTGAGTCACTTTAGCAGAAATTTATTAACTATATCATTATAAATATAATATTAAAAAATTTGTCATTTATCATTTTGTTTAATCTGTTTTGGGCTGTTATTATGACCATAGAAGAGCGTATACAGGAATGCCAGGAGGCAATTGAGAAGTTAGAAGGTAAAAAAATAATTGATGTTAAATTTAAACCATACAATCACGATTGCTGGAGGCTTTATTTAACTACAGATAAAGGAAAACTTGTCATGACATTCTGTAAAGATTGGGAATGTCCAGTTATTGAATACAGGCAATAAATGTGGGGATTTGGCGTGGATAATTCAAGATATCTTTTTGATCACCTGGATGAGTTAAATGAATTTAAAAATGATCCAGATACTGCAATAATTACTGATATTGATGGGACAATCAGTGAAATTGCACCAACACCCATGGAAGCCGTGGTAAAACCTGAGATAAGAGATATAATTGAAAAAATTGCAGATAAATTTAAATTTACAGGAGTAATGACTGGTAGAAGTATAAATAATGCCATGGAAATGGTAGGATCTAAAAAAATTATTTATATTGGAAATCACGGCTTGGAACAGTACAAAAACGGAAAAATAAGCATAGAACCTGAGGTTAAACAGTATATTCCAGTCATAAAAAAACTTGCAAAAGAGATTCAAAAAAAATTAAAGGATTATGAATGTATTTTATTTCAGGATAAAGAACTGAGCTTTACAGTCCATTACAGATTATGCAAAACAAGTGATGAAATACGCCAGAAAGCTTTAGAAATTATCCACAGTATAAAAGGTTCTAAAAGCCTTAAAATTACGGAAGGTCGTAAAGTCATTGAAATAAGGCCGCCTGTTGGACATGATAAGGGTACAGTGCTTCAAAAATTTATTTCTGACAATCATATAAAAAAAATAGTATATCTGGGGGACGATGTAACAGATGCAGATGCTTTCAATAAACTGAATGAATTAAAAAGCATCAGAAAAGCGGAGACAGTAAGTATAATGGTTGATTCAAAGGAAACGCCAGATTATGTAAAAGAAAGCGCTGACTTTTATGTTAAAAGCGTTGATGAAGTTTGTAATTTTTTTAAATGGTTTTTGGAGGGCTGACCTCATTTCCAATAAATATCCTGACCCGTGTACCTTCCTTTTTTTTCAAAATACATGCTCTAAGGGGGATAAAGTGAGAATCAATAAGAAACCTTAGGTATGTGGCGTGTTTTGCAGGTAATTTCAGCGGACTTTTTATTTTACGTGTCTTTGTACGTATCTGGCACCTTAACCTGCCATTTTTATCCACATAAATTGAAGCATCCATTCTGTTCTGGAGATCTTCCACTTCAAAACTTCTAAGATGCATTCCTGCATCGATGACATAAACTGGTTTTTCATCCCTCATTCCTTTCCTAAACATTTCATGAGCTTTGGAAGATTTAATCCCTTTATCTACACTGGATGCAACAAACCATGCCCTTTCAATCACACTTTCCACTGTCTGGTCTGGGGGAATTATCCCCCCCTGTTCGTAAGATTTAATAAGCTCAAATACTTCCATACGACTTATATTCTGTTCAACAGAGCTTATTGCAAGTCTTGTAAGAACAGGACCATATCCTGCCATTCTTAAAGATGCCCAGATCTGGTCTTCATTTCGGTATCGTCTGCCTTTAATTATCGCTTCAACAGCATCGGCATTTAAATGAGCAATATTCAGTAAATTAGGTCTGGAATATGTGTTTAACCTTTTTGTAATGGTTTCAATATCTCTTTTACCTGGAATATTTCCCTTTTTAATCTCCTTTTTAAGTATTTGCACTGTTGACTTTGGAAGAACTTCTTTCACTTCATCAGATATTTTGAAGTTGTTTTCAATTATTTTTGCCCTTATTTCCCTGCCTGAAATTTTTCCATCAAGTTTCAATTCAGGAATAATATGGAACTTCATTTTTCGCCTGTATTTTTTGTAAAGGAATTCATTAACTGCAAACCAGCGAATAACATTACGATTTGGGAGATTTCGAGGTATACCGCTGAATATTCCTTGTTTTACAAATGATGAAGCATATTTCTGGATTTTATTTGTTGAAACATCTGCTGCATCAACATAATCTGCAACCCCGTCTTCAATCATCATTGCAATACGTATAGGGACAGTGTAAGCAAGTGTCAGACGGTGGTGCAGTTTCTCAATAGGTACGACCCTGTGGGCACCAGCTTTAAGGGCCATTTCACGTCTTGCTTCATAATTTACAAAAAATGGGGCATGATTAGCGCTGTAATCCTTGTTTAGATATATAACAACTTCTCCACCTGTTTTATTTGCTATTTCTCTTCCTTTTTCTATTAATTTAACGTGTCCGTTGTGTACAGGGTCAAAATCAGCGCTAATTCCGATCATGTTTTAATTCTCCTTTTTAAAATAAACATAATTACTTAGTTTTTTCTATTTATCTATATGTCCCTGATTATTATAGGTTGAAAATTTCAATAAAATGAAATAACTTTAATACCACCAAGTACAGAATTAAATATAAATTCTTTTTGAAAAAGAAATTAAAATTCAGCAGTTCTATAGAGAAATTAAAAGTATGGAGAAGACTTAAAATGGTTTCTGCAAAGTTTTATGAAAAATTAATGAAAATTTCCAAGGTAATGGAAGAAAAAGGCGATGGGATCAGTTATATTCGAAATGAAAAAGATAGCTACACCATTGGAACTCGAAAATACAGTGAAGAAATAGCAAAATATCTTGACGAGATAGTTGGAGAATGGGAGGGCAGTGAAGCCAACGTTAAAAAAAGAAAAAAGAAAGGAAGAAAAGAGGAAGCACCTAAAAAAGTGGGTTATCTCTGGAAAATTCCAGTTTCAGAAAGCAAGTGATAGGGATCAGGAAAACAGATTGAATAATTTATCTAACTAAATTTGTGGTGGAGCGAACTCTATCAGAAAATTTAACATCCCCCATCCACCTGTATTTACATTCACACTCAAATTCCTCTGGAATACTCTGTTTAAGATTGGATTCAATTATCAAATCTTTAAACTTCCTGTTACACTTTTTACAGTTAAAAGGTCCTCTACGAGTTCCAAAACCAGAAGTGTCCATTATTACGGGAATTTTAACTTTATTTCGAACCCTTCTTATAATTTCAAGTATACTCCATATCCATGGAGGTTGATAGGAACCTCTGCGCCATAAAAACTCCATAAGGGTCCCTTTATGGATTGTTGCCGGGCAAAAAGATATTCTATCAACACCAATTTTTTCTGCATATTGCGCTGAAGCAACAGCATCTTCAATAGCTTCTTTTTCAGAGGTTAAAATTGGTTTAACAAAAAGGTAAGCTTTAGATGTAATTTTGTAATCTGGTTTCAATTTTTTAATAAGATTAATGGCCCTTTCAAAGTCTTTGTTTAAAAATCCTTTGTTAATTTTATATTTTTTAATATAGTCACTGCTGCTTTCAAGGCCGATGCTTACTTCAAATACTTTATCCTGCAAGAGACTGCAACATTCTTTAAGCACCTTTTCCCTAACAAACTCTGGACGAGATTCAATTACAATTTCTTCAATATTTTCTTCATTATTCAGGATTTTAAGTATCTCATTACGGGCTTTTTCAGGTAATTCCTCTTCGTTAAGAAAACTTCCGGATACAAAAATTTTAACCACAGTTTTTGGCTTAATGTCATGCCTTCCAATAAGTTCTTTAAATATATCAATTAGTTCATGAGAAGAAACTTTTTCAAGGGGTGAATCTGCAATATAACTGCACATGGAGCATCCACCAGACTCTGATAGTGCGTGGGCACATCCTGAAGTTGGTAAAATTATAAAGATAGCATTTCCTATTCCAGAATAGAGCAGATCCTTTGAGGACCAGGAGGCAGATAATTCTGCAGGGGATTTTTTATCCATGCTTTTAATGGCATTTTTCCTAATATCTTTCATTAAATCCTGTATTTCCATAATTTCACTATATCTTTAATTTTTCAACCAAAACAAGTTTAGATTTGCTAATTTTTATTATGTAGAAGTGTGGTATTAAATCTGTTTATGTTAATAGAATTCAAAAACAGGGATAATGACTTAAAAATAAAACCTGCAAACACTGTCAAAATTTTCAATTTTGACTGGCGAATCGAAGCTTTAGAAAAATGCAGAGCATTTTTCTACGCATAAAAAATCTTCGATTTTTTAATGATTCGCACACAATGTGTTTGAGGTACCAAAAAAGAAGTTTGGAGAAATTAGAATGAGCTAATTACCTCTCCTAATAATTTTATGGATTTTTCCTTATCAGGACCAATTGGAGAGCCTGCTACATACTGAGTTACACTCATTTCTCCGAGAGCCTCTATTTTTGGTATGATGTCGTCAGGAGTTCCTACAACAGAGAATGCTTCCATTAAAGCGTCGTCTACAGCACCAATTGCGCCACCGAAGTCGCCTTTACCTAAGAATTCCCCAAATTTAGAACCTGTATCTGCAGGTAGGCCGTGTCTTTCAAATACTGGTGGTGGTGAACCTGCTGCAATGAAAGCAACCACAATTTTTGCTGCGCCAGCAGCTTTACCAGCGTCATCATCAATAGAACAGCAGGTATATGCGGCAACGTCGACATCGGTTAATGATTTTCCAGCTGCTTCTGCTCCTTCTTTTATGAGTGGAACAGCAGCTTCAAAGTCTTTTGGGTTTGATGCGTTAATTAATGCACCATCTGAGATTTCACCAGCGGTTTTAAGCATCATTGGACCCTGTGCACCCATATAAACTGGAATTTTTTCCTGGACAGCTTTGGTACCCATTAGGCTTGCACCACTTTCTGTTTTTCCACCAGACATTAAGGTTTCCATCACAGCAATAGCGCTTCTAATGGTACTAACAGGCTTGGTCCATTCGATTCCAAGAGCGTCGAAGGTTGCCTTGTCACCAGGGCCTATACCTAAAATAGCTCTTCCATTGGAGAGTTCGTCCAGTGTAGTTATTGCAGAAGCTGTTATAGCAGGACTTCTTACATAGGGATTGGTTACACCAGGACCCATTTTTATGGTCTCAGTTCCAGCTGCAATTAAGGCCAGGGTTTCATATACGTTCTTGTTGTTGTAGTGGTCTGTAATCCACGCGTATTCAAAACCTACGTCTTCAGCTAATTTTACTAATTTAACTATTTTTTCAATAGGTTCATTTGGAACAAATTCAATACCAAACTTCATAGTTTATCACCATTTTAAAGTTTATCTGGAGTATAAAAATACTTTGTGTTTTAATTGTAATCGAAAGGTATAAATAAGGGATTTAAACCCACATCTTTTGATTTGTAAAAATCCGCTAATAGATTTTATGATGCATTGAGCTTGAAAATTGCAGCAAGAGTTTGATTTATTAGTTTTAATGTACAAGATATTAAAATGATAGAAATTCATGGATTAATTAATATGTATAGATTAATAATTAATAATAGGTTGAAAAGATGAAAATAGATAAATTAAATGAAAAATGTCCTGAATGTGGATGTAAAGATAAAACAATTAAAAGAGATATAGAGCCAGCGTATCATTCTCGTGCAACAACAGGGGCAATTATCTGCTCTAAGTGCGGTTATGTTTTCAAATCAGCCAGAGATGAAAAATGTGATGAAGAAGAATAACTTATTTAACCTTTACCTGTTAAATCAATTATTTTTATGGCGGGAATATAATTAATTGAAATTTTTATATAAATCAGCATCTCTATTAAAAATACAGGGAAAAGTTAAATTAATCACTATTAAATAAATAGAATTTAACGCACCTTTCAAGTATATAAGCGTTGATTTAAAAAATAAGAAATACACAAGGGATAAAAATGATAGTAAAGGAATGGTGTATGTACTGTGGAGAATGTGCTGGCGTATGTCCACGCTGCCTCATTGAAGTAGGCGAGACAAACATAACTTTTGATGAAAGCTCATGTAAAGACTGTAAAATATGCGTGCAGGTATGTCCAGTACGTGCTTTAGAAAAATAGGAATTATGCTAAGGTGAATTTAATGTTTATAGAAACTGATGTTTTAGTGGTAGGAGCAGGTCCTGCAGGCTCATCTGCCGCCAAACACGCTGCACTAAATGGTGCAGAAGTGTTGATGGTTGAGAAGAAATCTGAAATAGGATCGCCTAAAAGATGTGCTGAAGGTGTATCCAAGGACGGGTTAATCAAGCTGGGGATAGAGCCAAGCAGTAGATGGGTAACTTCAGAAATTGATGGTGTACGTCTGGTATCACCTGGCGGAATAGATGTCTGGCTTACTCAGGATACTGTAAAACTTCCAGAAATGGGTTATGTTGTGGAAAGAAAGGTTTTTGACAAGTTCATGGCCATGGACGCTGCAAGAGCTGGTGCAGATATAATGATTAAGACCCTGGTTAAGGGTTTAGAGAAAAGAGATGACCATGTGATGGTTAAAGCAGAAAGAATGGGCAAAGAGATTGAAATTAAAGCAGAAATAGTGATAGGTGCTGACGGCCCAGAGTCCAGAGTTGGAAGATGGGGAGGTCTTAAAACTGCAGTTAAACCAAAATACATGGAATCAGGCGCTCAATTTGAAATGGTAGGCGTTCAAATGGAAAATCCAAATGCGCTGGAATTCTATTTTGGTAGTGTTGCTCCTGGAGGATATGCATGGATATTTCCCAAAGGAGATGACATTGCAAACGTTGGACTTGCAGTAATATCCACATTAACAGAAAAAAGCGCTTATGAACATCTTCTTGACTTTGTAAAAACATGTCCTGCCACAAAAAATGCCACAGCAGTTGAATTAAATATAGGAGGAGATCCTGTAGGTGGAATAATTAAAAAAATATCAACTGACAGGATTTTAATTGTTGGTGATGCTGCAGGTATGGTAAATCCTTTAACTGGTGGTGGAATAATAAGTGGTATGCAGGGAGGACTCATTGCAGGTGAAATTGCTGCAGCAGCAGTAAAAGAAGGAGATACATCTGAAAAAAGACTTTCCATGTACGACAAACGATGTGAAAAGGAAATCGGTGATTCATTTAATAAATATATGAAGTCCAGAGAATATCTTGAAAGCTTATCTGATAGGGAACTTGATTTAATTGCAAAAGCATTTAATGAAACTGAATTTGAGAGAATAAGCACTGCAGAGCTTCTTAAAATGCTGGTTAAAGTTTCGCCTAAAGCCTTATTAAAGCTTGGAAAATTATTTTAAGTATGCAGGGCATCGGATATTTTTCAATCTCTAAAAATTCTTTTTTTAAAATAAAATAACTAAAATACATGAAAAGAAGAATATCATGGCTATTTGATGATATGCCCTATCTGCAATATAAATCATTTCTTCCTTTTTTGTAAAAAGGGAGAGATAGAGAGGTATTGTAGCTAAAAATGCAGGTACAATGGCAACTGCAAACTGAACCCAGTTCATATCTCCGCTTAGCAATATATAAATTAAGAATATAGTGGATATTCCTCCAATAATGCTTGCTGCTACTGTTTTTGATTTATACATGGTATATGTGGCCATACCTGCAAGATACATGAATATATAAACACTTATTGGGACTATTAGTATATTACCTAATAATACAGCACAGGAACTAATTCTAAGCACAGTATTTGTTGCAGTACTTGTAAAAGGTGCGAATATAGTTTCTTTAAGTCTAACAGGAGGTAATGTATAGACTAACTGATTTAAAAGCATTAAACCCAAAATTATGGTAAATCCAGGGCTTAAAATTGCTAATGAAGTTATAAAAACTGCAATGATCAAAATTCCGCAAAATAATGCAATCCATTTTTTGTCAATATTTTCATTAATAAATGCCCTATTCCTTTTAGAATAATCTATACAGTCAATTTCAATATCTGTAAGGTCGTTAAGGCTGTATAATGCCCCCCAAAGCACAGAAACCAGTAAAAGACCTTCCAGTATTTCCAGAGGATTGTTGATACTCATACTGGAAAAATAAGCGTACGTAAGGGCAAGCAAATATGCATTGACGTTTTTAGATGCCCATGAGATCCTTGTGGATTTAATAAGAGTTTTTATCATTAACTGTCCTCATAAGGATTTTAAAAATACATCCTGCTTATCTTCGGGTTTAGTGTAATTTATCCAATTAGATTAGTTTATTTTTCAAGTGCATGGCATATAAATCTTGGTTTAGATCCGTATTTTTCTATGTATTCTTTGATATTTTGGGGATGGGCATCTTCAATGTGCATCTTAACAATTTCAACTGTTTCATTTTCTGAATATGATATTTCCACGACTTGGAAGAATAATTTAAGGACTGCAAGGACTATTTTTGAAAAAAATCCAAAATCAGTGAATATGTCATATTTTTTATCTTTTATGCAGATTCTCCAGGCGGTTTGGAGTATTATATTCATATTTTTAAAGCACTTCCTGTTTTTAAAATATTCCATTATACAGAGAAAATAGAAATAAAAAGAACGAAAACCAGTTTTATCTGTCCACTGGCTGAACCCCACTTTTTCAGAATTTAAATTATGGGAGTCGTGAAAACTATCTGCAATCAAAACAGCGTCAAATTCCGATAATTTTTTATAAATATCTTCTTTTAAACTGAGTCCTAAATCACTGGCCAGACCCTCAAAAATCTTATTAAAAACTTCTTTTGAACTTTCATCTCCAGATTTTAAGCCAAATTTAACATCATAAACATTTAAATCAGTTTCCTGGATTGCCTGAAAAATATTTGTAGATTTACCGGTGCCCGGGGCCCCTATTATATGTACAATATTACCTTTTTTTGTTTTTAAGGTTTTAAATTGTTTATAGAGTTTTTTATAGCAATCTGTAATTAAAAATACTCTGTTATCCTGGACACAGTTTACCTTGTATTTATCCATATCACTATTTTCATTTTTAAAGTATATAAACATTGAAAGATGATTTGCTGTAAAAACGCTCGTTTAAATTCCAGAATTTAAAACTAATTAACTAGAGAGCATAATGATAATTTAATGATAACTTATTAGAATATTTTATCATACTTCAGGATCATAGTTATTTGTAAAAATACGTGAGGTTTTCAAATGGTAAAATACAGGTGTGTGGTATGTAATTACGTATTTGATGAAAAAATAGAAGGAAAAAAGTTTAAGGATTTACCTGATGACTGGAAATGCCCTTTATGCAATGTATCTAAAGACATGTTTGTTCCATTAAAAGAAAAAGCTGAAGAAGCTCCAAAGTTGGTAGGAAAAACTGTATCTGATGTACTGGTTGATCAATTGGTTGAATGGGGTGTCAAATATGTTTTTGGAATGCCTGGAACGTCAGTTTTAGGAATCATTGAATCTATAAGGAAAAATGATAAAATAAAATATATTCAGGTAAGGCATGAAGAGACGGCAGCTTTTATGGCATCAGCTTACGGCAAACTCACAGGACATGTTGCTGTATGTCTTACAATAGCAGGACCAGGATCAACAAATTTAGCAACAGGGCTGTATGATGCCATGCTGGATCACTCGCCAGTTCTGGCAATAACCGGTATTGTAAAAAGACAGATAATTGGTCCTGGTTCTTTCCAGGAGATTGACCAGTATTCCTTTTTTAGACCAGTGTCAGTGTTTGATAAAATTTTAATGTCCAGAAAACAAACTGTACCGCTTGTAACTCTTGCATTAAAGCATGCAATTATAGATGGAGGTGTTTCTCATATTGGAATTCCAGTTGATCTTCAAAACAGTCTGCATGATGCAGAAACACTTCCATTTGAAGGAAACTTTCCCAATAATTCAATTTCACAGCCTGAAATTATGGTTAAAAAAGCAGCCCGCATAATAGATGAATCCCATAGACCGGTGATAATTACAGGTTTTGGGGCAATGGGACAGGGTGATAATATAATAGAGATTGCAGATAAAATTTCAGCACCTGTTGTTTCAACATTTCGGGGAAAAGGAGTAATTAATGAATATCACAGGCTTTATGTTGGAAGTCATGGGGGGATTGGTTCATCTGCTGCAGCCAAACTGGTTAAGGATTCTGATCTTTTAATTGTGATAGGATGTTCCTTTTCTGACCAGACAATGCTTCCAGAAAAAAGGATGGTGCAGATTGACATAAATCCCATGATGATAGCAAAAAGGCACCCTGTGGAGGCGGGTCTTTTTGGAAATTCATCGGTTTTGGTACCTGAATTAAAAGAAAAGGTTAAAGAAAATAAAAAAGGAGACTATTTAGATGAAATAAGGAATTTAAAACAGGAATGGCTGGATTTACTTCAAAAAGAAGCTGATTCAACAAAAACACCCATACGCCCTCAATACATTGTAAAGGTTCTGAATGAAAAGATTGCAGATGATGCCATAATAACTCTGGATGTTGGAGATAATGGCTGGTGGTTTGGAAGGAATTTCTTGATGAAAAAGACTCAAAAAATGATATTTTCAGGTTATCTTGGTTCAATGGCATTTTCATTACCTGCAGCCATAGCAGCACAGCTTATATATCCTGAAAGACAGGTAATATGCACTGCTGGAGACGGTGGATTTTCAATGCTTATGGCTGATTTTATGACCGCTGTAAAAAATGAACTGCCAATCAAGGTATTTATTTTCAATAACAGTGAATTAGCCATGATTCGGCAGGAACAGCTTATGGAAAATTATCCAAATTATGAAACAAAATTGCACAGCTTTGATTTTGCAGAATATGCAAGGAATTGTGGTGGAGTAGGGATAAAAGTTGAAACCCCAGAGGAATTAGAAGAAGCAGTTGATGAAGCGCTTGAATTAAATAAACCGGTTATTGTTGATATTAATACAGATCCACTAAGATTTGTATGAATCCAGAGATTTTATATTTAATCAATAAGATTTCGAAAATCTAAAAAACTTATATAAAACTGCTGCAGATATTAGACCATGGAACATTCTGCAAAAATTGGAAGAAAAATTGAGGATTCAAAAAAAAATCAGAAGAAGTGTGCGTGTCCATACTGTCCAAGTTATCCTCATGATTGTAAGGGAGATGTTCTTTACTGTGCCCGGGGTAAAAGTCAATGTGATATCCGGCCAGAGGGATGTATATGCAATACATGCCCTATTTACTATGAATATGGGCTAAAGGGAATTTATTTCTGCAATAAAGATGAAGTTGGGCCGAATAAGATATCCATGCGTAAAAAAAAGTCTTATGAGAGCGATTCAGTTTATGAAAGCATGGTGAATATCAAGGAAACAGCAGCTACAGGTAAAAGCATCATTTCTTCAATGGGGTCACTTAAAAAAATACCTTTTTCACTGAATAACCTTCATTTTGTGCCTGCTCAGGTAAATAAAATACCTTTAAATTTTGAAGATGAGGTTAAAACTGAAGTTGTAATAGGGCCTGCCTCTAAAAAACCTTTTGAAATTTCATCACCCCTTATGATTTCAGGGATGAGTTTTGGGGCTGTATCACGAAATGTAAGGCTTGTTATTGCAAAAACAGCAAAAAAACTTAAAATTGGATTTAATTCTGGTGAAGGAGGTATACTTCCAGAAGAAAAGGAAATAGCCGGAAATCAGATGATTGTGCAGTATTCAACAGGGAGATTTGGAATCAGTGAAAAAATACTTGAATCAGCTTCTGCGGTGGAAATTCGTTTTGGTCAGGGCGCTTATCCTGGTAAAGGCAGTTTTTTACCTGCAGATAAAATTACGAATGAAATTGCAGAGATAAGGGATATTAAAATGGGAGAATCAGCTTATTCTCCGGCGAATCATTTTGATATGAAAAGTCCTGGAGAAATCAGGGATAAAGTGAATGAGCTTGGAAAGATTACGCGTGGTGCTCCAATAGGAGCAAAAATTGGATGCGGTAATATTGAAAAAGATTTAGAAATTCTTGTAGATTCAAAAGTGGATTTTATAGCGCTTGATGGATTTGGAGGAGCTACAGGAGCAACGGATCGTTATGTAAGGGAGAATATGGGTATTCCTATTACTGCCGCACTTCCAAGAGCTTACAGATATCTTAAAGAGCTCGAAGTTAAAGACAGTATATCCTTAATTGCAGGCGGACGACTCATTGATTCTGCAGACTTTGCTAAATGCCTTGCTTTAGGTGCAGATGCAATATATACTGGAACCTCGGCACTTATAGCCATGGGGTGTGAGCAGTACAGAATTTGCTACACTGGAATGTGCCCTACAGGAATTACAACTCAAAAATCACAGTTAATGAATCAATTAGACGTTGATGAAGGAGTTAAAAAACTTACTAACTTTATAAATGTGTCTAATAACGAAGTTGCCAATTTAACACGTATCGTTGGCAAAAACGACGTGAAAACTTTAGATAAAGATGATCTGGTGTCAATGGATAAAGATCTGTCTTCTATTACTGGTGTTAAATGGGTTAACGGCAAATACCAGTAAATATATTTAATTTGAGGAAACATCATGAAAGTACCATGTATAACTGAAGAATCTCTATTTAGGCCTGAAGCAGTAAGGTGGAGGAAGAGATCACTGTTTTTAGAACCGATTGGTGATGCGGTGGTTATTTTGCCCTGCAGTATGAGAAAACCGTATTCATCCTCCAGATCACATATGATCTTTTCGAAGGTAACTAAAGGCATTCAGGAAGTCATATTAACTTCTCCATTTGGGATTTGCCCGCGTGAGCTGGAAAAAACATATCCTATACAATCATACGACACTTCCACAACAGGCGATTGGTCTTACGAAGAAATTAAAGTTGTAGGAGAATGTTTAAAGGAATATGTCGGTGGAAAAGAAGTAATTGCCCATGTAAGTGGTGGATACAGACAGGTTTGTGAGGACTATCTGGATGAAGCGGTTTATACATGTACCGATGGAAAAACAACATCCAGAGAATCAATTTTAAATTTGAAAAATGAAGTTCGAAAACATCCACGAATTAAGGGGAGAGTTAAGACTCTTCACATGCTCAGATCAATTGCCCGTTATCAATTTAACACAAAAAAGGCTGATGCATTCATACCTGACAGTGTTAAGATTACTGGAAGGTTTGAGAAGAGGCTGATAGCTGATGGAAAACAGATTGCAACCCTGCATCCTAAAAACGGCTTTTATTCTTTGAATCTGCACGGGGGAGAAATATTAAGAGATATTGGAGTTAAATGGGTAAAAATTGGCTTTGATCTTAAAACAAACACTCTTTTTTCTCCAGGCGTGGAGGATGCCCATGAAGACATAATCCCCAATGATGAAGTGGTCATACTGAAAGATGATGAGGTTGTAGGAGTGGGTAAAGCTGTATTAAATGGTGAAGAAATGAAAAGGGCAGTTAAGGGTGTTGCGGTAAAAATAAGGCATAGAAAGAAGAATAAATGATTTAGAGGTTTTAGCTCAGTAATTGATTTTAATTTAAAAATCATAACTCATGAATATTCATTAACTTTCAACCCAAAATATAAATAGCTTTAAAGGTATACAATAAAAATGATTAGCAATGCCCCTATTTTTGAATAAAAATATTTAATGAAACAAGTTTTAACAGGGGCAAAATTAATAGAAATTTAACTTCATTAATTTTGAGGAGATATTATGAGAGAAGAATTGGTAAAAAAAGTGAAAGATTCATTATCAACAGTAGCTGACCCTCACATGGGCATCAGCATAGTAGAAATGGGAATTGTTCAAAACATTGAAATAGTAGAAAATGAAGGAACAGTTGCAAAGGTAACAATAAGACCAACAAATCCAGGGTGCATGAGTGCAGCAAACATTGCAATGAGTGCAAAAATTGCTGCGGAGAAAGTAGAAGAGATAGACAAGGCTGAAATCATTGTTGAAGGTCATATGATGGCCGATGCTATCTGTGAAATGGTCAATAAATAGGCAACCGGTGAATATGGAACTACCTTGGAACACTGTTGTGGTTACAGGCGTTCCTGGTGTTGGTAAAACATCACTCTGTAAAAAAGTATCTGATGATTTAGGCTATAATTACATAAATTATGGAGATCTGATGCTTTCTATAGCTGAAAGCAAAGGTCTCGCTTCCACAGACTTTCAAATGTTCAGTCTGGATATGGATGTGCAGCATAATATCTGGAAGGGCGCTGCTTTAAAAATAAAGGATATGAACAGGGTTCTTGTGGATTTACATGGTGTTGATCAGTCTTCAATTGGATATATTGTTTCACTTCCTGCCTTGATCATTGAACCTGACGTAATTATATTGATAGAATCTTCAAAGGGCAATATACTTCAAAGAAGAAGTAAAGATAGCAAAGAAAGAATAATTGACACTGTAAAAAGCTTAAAAGAACATATGGATATTTTAAAAGTTACAATGGCTTCATGTTCTGCAATAATCGGATGTAACTTAATAATATTAAAAAATGATGATTTTAAGGCCTGTCTGGAAGATATGAAAAATATTTTAGGCGGTAAACTGTTTTAAGCATCTGGAGAGGTTAATTTCACTCCAAAAAGTTGGGGAATGCACCAGGCACAGGGCAACTGGCAGCCCATCATGAGCAAAGCTTATATATGATGAAGTCTAAATCTTGAAACTACCTTTTTACAGGTTTTGAAATGTTTAGACCAGCCAATTAATATTTACATTTCAATTAATTGATGGGGGCCCGTGGCTCAGCTTGGTTAGAGCGCACGGCTGATAACCGTGAGGCCCTGGGTTCGAATCCCAGCGGGCCCATTAATTATTAAATTAATTATTAATTTTTATTATTTAATGAATGATTAAATCTTTGAAAATAAAGTGCTATTACAAAAAAATTTATATCTGAAATGAATACATAATATAATATGGAGCAATGTGGTAATTTAATTACCTCATTTTATTCTATTTTTTTAAAATTAGCTGTTTTTACTCGATTTTATAAATTCTTGAAGTTTCCAAATAGCATCACCAGATTTAATAGCTTTAAAAGACATTTTAACTCCATCTGGAAGATTATCTACAATTCCTGCTAAAAACAATATGGCAGCTGCATTTACAAGACATATGTCCAGTCTTGCCCTGTCAGTTTCATCGGTATTTTTACCCTTTAAAACATTAACTGCAATTTCTCTGTTTTTATCCAGATCTGACGCTGCTTTTATAAGTTCTTTATCTATCTTTTTAATTCCAAAGTCTTCTGGATAAAGCTCATCCAGTTCAATTTTATTATCATCAAGAAATGCAACCTTTGTTTTGCCGATGGTTGAAATTTCATCCATTGCAGGGTTTCCTTCTCCATCAAAACCATGGACTACCATGGCCCGTTTTACACCCAGTCTTTTAAGCACTTCAGCCATAATTTCAACATACTGTGGATCAAAAACCCCCAGTAACTGAATATCTGCACTTGCAGGCGATGTAAGAGGACCTAAAATGTTAAATACAGTTCTAATACCAAGTTCCCCTCTTACAGGCATCACGTGCTTCATTGCAGGATGGAAGTTAGGGGCGAACATAAATCCTATGCCTGATTTTTCCATACATTTTTCCACATCTTTTGCATCACAGTCTATATTGACTCCAAGAGCTTCTAAAATATCAGCACCGCCACATTTACTTGTTATACTTCTGTTACCGTGCTTTGCAACTATAACACCGCATGAAGCAGCTATAATTGCTGAAATTGTGCTTACATTAAACGTTTTTAATCTGTCGCCGCCTGTACCGCAGGTATCTACAAGTGGAACATCGATATTAGGAGAAACACTGACACTGACATCGCGCATTGCCCTTACAAAACCAGTTATTTCATCAACTGTCTCTCCTTTCATAGAAAGGGCGGTGAGAAAAGATGCTATTTGAATGTCACTTGCATTCCCACTAACTATTTGCATCATGCATTCATAAGCTTCTTTTTCATTCAGATTCTCGTATAAAACAACTTTTTTGATGCATTCAGCTATCATAACACTCCTCTTTAATTTTTGTTGCTTCCTTCAGTTCCCTTACAAAATCAGCAATCTTTTTTAACATAATTTCTTTATTCTTTAGATTTTCAGTTATCAGGTTTAATATGGCGCTTGCAACTATTGCCCCATCTGCTCCTGACTTTATAACGTCTCTAACATGCTCTGGCTTAGAAATACCAAAGCCAACGCATACTGGAAGGTCGCTGTTTGCTTTAATACGTTTTATCAGTTTAAGAGATGTATTTTTAAGTTCGCTTCTTGCACCGGTTGTTCCCATAACTGCAACCACATAAAGGAACCCGGAACATATCTCTGTAATTTTAGGCAGTCTTTCATTGCTGGTGGTTTGAGCAACCATGAAAATCTGCTGAACACCATTTGCTTTAGAGGCATAAAGCGTATCTTCTGCTTCTTCAGGGGGTAAATCTGCGGCCAAAACTGCATTTACACCGCTTTTTCTGGCAGCTTTGAAGTATTCGTCAGGACCCATCTTATAAATCAGGTTGTAGTAGGTCAAAACGCCAATGGGGATATCTGTAAATTCTCTTACTCTTTTTATAAATTCAAACCCTTTTTTTGTTGTC